>CAUGKA010000035.1 GCA_959599615.1 uncultured Collinsella sp.
GCCCAGGGCATGGGCAAGGTTGGCGCGCATGGCATCGCGGTGCGGGGTGATCTTGGGTTGCTGACAGGCAATGGTGCAATCGGCATCGACAAACTCGAAGCCCAGTTCGCGCGCGTAGTCCATCACGCGAGCGAGCAGCACCATCGAATCGGCACCCTCATAGGCGGGGTCGGTATCGGGGAATAGCTTGCCGATGTCTCCCCCGCGGCAGGCGCCCAGAATGGCGTCGGCCAAGGCGTGCGCGAGCACATCGGCATCCGAGTGGCCCAGCAGGCCGCGCTCGTAGGGAATGTCAACACCGCCGATGATACATCGACGCCCCTCCACCAGACGGTGGACGTCGTAGCCATGGCCAATGCGCAGGTTACTGAACATGGGGAAGGTCCTCTCCCTCGGCCATACGGCCAAGCAGAATCGCGGTTACGGGACGAAGGTCCTCGGGCACCGTCACCTTTAGGTTGTCGCGTGGGCTCTGGACGCAGCGGACGCGCCCACCCATGCGCTCGACCAGCGATGAATCGTCGGTACCGATAAAGCCCTCGGCAATCGCCGCGGCGTGAGCGCGCTTCATGGCGTCGACGCTAAAGATCTGCGGCGTCTGCGCGGCCCAATAGAGCTCGCGCGGCGGCGTCTCGACGATGTTGTCGCCATCGACGATCTTGAGCGTATCGATCGCGGGCTGACCGCACACGACACCGTCAAGGGCACGGTCGCTCACGAGCACGTCGATAGCGTGGTCGATAGCCTCGGTCGTAATGAGCGGACGGGCGCCATCGTGGATGGCGACATATTCAAAGCCCGCCGGCACCGCGTGCACGCCGGCGCGGGTGGAATCCTGGCGGGTCTCGCCGGCATCGGCAAAGCTGATGGGCGTGCTATACGAATACGGGCTGATGGCCAGGCGGCGCATCTCGGCACGACGCTCGGCAGGGCAAACCACGACGATGTGGCCGACCTTATTGCTACGGTCAAATGCGCGGATGGACCAGCTCATAAGCGGACGACCCGCTACATTGACGAGCTGCTTGCCACCGGGGTTACCAAAGCGCTGGCCGCTGCCACCGGCAACGACCACGGCGCATACGGGCGCCATTATGCGTTCCCCTGTTTGGTGCCCTTCATGCGGTACAGGGAGTCCGCAAGAATGGCAGGGTTGTTAACGCCAAAGTCGCCCAGGCGCTCCGGATCCTCGCTGATGTCGTCCATGAGCTCCTGCAGCGATCCATACTCGTCGACGATTTTCTCGGCCACGCCGTCGCGCACGACGGACACGCGCGAAAGCGTGCGCAGGCCCAGCGGTGTCATGACGGAGTCCTCGTCCAGGTCGTCGTAACCCAGAACCGCCGCCACATGCTGCGGGTCGGACAAGTCCTTGGGCGTCATACGGCTCAGGTTGGCGCGGATCTTTTCGGCATTGGCCTCGGAAGAATCGCTCGCGTAGTCGCGAATCATCAGGTCGTACTCGGTATCCATGCTGGAGCCGGCGAGCTGCTCGAGCTGCATCTGCACGAGCTTGCCCTGGTTGCCCAACTTGACAATGCAATCCTTAAGCTCAGTCTTTGCCTGCTGCATGATCTCGAAGCTCGAGAAGATACCGGTAATGTCGGCGAGCGTAACGTAGTCGTCGAGCTCGAGGGCCGTCAGGCGCAGCAGGGAGCGGTCGAGCGACTGACGGGTAGTCTGGAGCGTGGCGACGAGCTGGTTGACCGAGCTCATGATGGTGGTGACGGGCTGGATCTCGTAGCTCTTGCCGTGAACGTACACGTTGACGACGGCACGACGGGCCGAAACCGAGATCACGATGGCATCCGTGAGCACCGACATGCGGGCGGCGGTGCGGTGACGCATGCCCGTCTCACTCGTGGCAAGCGAGGGATCGGGATTGAGATGGAAGTTGGCGCGCAGGATCTGGGTGAGGTCGCCGTCGATGACGATGGCGCCGTCCATCTTGGAAAGCTCGAACAGGCGGTTCGAGGTAAACGAAATGTTGAGCGGGAAGCCGTCGTTACCAGCAGCGAGCACGTTTTCGGTGTCGCCGACGCAAATAAGAGCGCCCAGGTGACCAGCAATGATCATGTCGAGGGCGGTGCGGATCGGCTGGCCAGGTGCCGTCAGGCGGATGGCCTGTTCCATACGCTTTTGCAGCTCGTTCTTATCCAAGGCATCGCTCCCATCGTATACGCTCCATAAACGTCAATAAGTTTCTCACGGTTTGCCTCTGTGACGCCCGCAAAATCCGATGCTTACAGAATGAGCGAACACAGCTGAGAGCCCCAATCCAAATGAGCTGCTTATGTGGTAGCATCGGGATTCGCATAATGAGGGAGTAGTCGCGTGATCGGGTTCGCCTCCGGTGGCGCGGCAAGTCAACACACTGGCCGATGCGGCCTGGCTTGCCTTAATGAACGAGACTCGTGGCTGTGCGCGCAACGCGTACGCCACGGGTCTTTTTTGTTACTCCCCCAAGAGGTACACGCGGGCCCGCCCGCAGAGAGGGAGCCAGACTATGGGACTCGCAGAGCTCGTATTGCTCGCCGTTGGCCTTTCGATGGACGCCTTTGCCGTTTCCATCTGCAAGGGCCTTGGCATGAAGAAGATCAACCTTAAAGTTGCCGTGGTGCTCGGCTTGTTCTTTGGCGGCTTTCAGGCCGGCATGCCCGTAATCGGATGGGCGCTCGGCAGTCAATTCATGGGCATCATCGGACCCATCGACCATTGGATCGCCTTTATCCTGCTCGCCTTTATCGGCGGCAAAATGTTGTGGGAGGCCTTTACCGAAGACGAGGATGAAGGCGACGGCAAGGATGCCGAAAAGATTGACCTGGGCGAGTACCTGATCCTCGCCATCGCCACCTCGATTGACGCCCTGGCCGTGGGCATCTCGTTCGCCGCGCTTTCCGTCGACATCGTTCCCGCCGTGTCGCTCATAGGCATCACGACCTTCATCTTCTCCGTTGCCGGCGTGGCGATTGGCCGCATCTTTGGCGCGCGCTACGAAAAGCCCGCCACCATCGTGGGCGGCGTTGTGCTCATCCTCATCGGCCTCAAGATTTTGCTGGAGCACCTAGGGATTTTAGTGCTGTAAAACACCCTTCAAAACTAAACGTCCGTATAAGGCCTCATGCAGAGTTTTGCATGAGGCCTTTTCATGCAGACTTTTGCATGTCATACTAGGATGCAAAAGCCTGCACGTTAGGAGATAGCCGTGGATACCCTTCCCATCACCACACCACGCCAAGCTGGCATCTACGTGCGCCAGGCACGCGAGACTCAGGGTCTCACCCGTGCCACCCTCGCCAAAAAGGCCGGTGTTTCGGAGCGCCTGCTTGCATCGCTCGAGCTAGGAGACGCCACCGGCATTCGACTCGACAAGCTGCTGGCGATTTTCGACGCTCTTGAACTGGCGCTCGCAGCACAAGGGGATATAAGCGAAACGAAAAATGAGCACCCAGTCGACGCCCCGCATGTTGATCAACCTTGCAGCACCTCCAGACGCCATCACGCTCAACGTCTTCATCATCGCAACCGTCGCAGCACAACCATTCCGGCTCTTGCAGATACCCCCCTTACGTCCGAGCTCTACGACAGGGCCTTCGCCGATTTCGCCATGTCCAATCTCGGAGTCTCGATTGCCGCAAACGCATCTAGCCAAACCATGCCCGAAGGGAAATAGCCAATGGCCAGAACATCACTTCGGACCATTATTTGCGGCGTGCCTGCTGGAACGCTCGCGCAAGATGAGAACGGTCTTATCAGCTTTATCTACGATCATGACTATGACGGGCCAGCCCTATCGACCAACATACCCGTATCGAATCGCACATACGGACAACAGGTCATGAATCCGTACCTGTTTGGCCTTCTACCCGACAGCGAGGACCAACGAAAAGCGATTGCCGCCGAATTCGACGTTAGGCCCAACAATCCCGTTGCGTTGCTCAGCCATATCGGACTCGACTGTCCGGGCGGAGTGCAGTTTTGTGCCGAAGAAGATGCCGACGCCGTCCTGCATCGCGCTGGCGAATACCGCCCTATAGACGACCACGAAATTGCTCTTCGTCTCAAGTCGATCAGAGATGACCGCGATGCATCGTGGATGGGTCTAGATGAAAGTTGGTCACTTGGAGGCAACCAGGGCAAGTTCGCGCTCGCGTTCATAAACGACCGCTGGTGCGAATGCATGGGCTCCTCGCCCACGACGCATATTTTCAAAAATGGCGTTATCGGATTTAAACTCGAGGCTCTCAATGAGTTTGTCTGCATGAAAAGCGCCCAGCGCGCCGGCATCGCAACGGCAAACGTCGAATATCGTATGTTTGAGGACGAACCTGCCCTCATTGTTGAGCGCTATGACCGCGTGAAAGTCAAAGACGGAACGATCAGGCGCCTACATCAAGAAGACCTCTGTCAGGCACTTGGGGTGATGCCCGCCCAAAAGTACACGGCAGACGGCGGCCCGACCACACGCGACATTCAAGAGCTCCTCGTAAATACGAGCCACCATCAACTTAACCTGTATCTGTTTACGCAGATACTTTTCTTTAACGCCATCATCGGCGCACCGGATGCGCACGCGAAAAACTATTCCCTGCTCCTTGGAAACGACGGCGCAGCCATGATGGCTCGAATGTACGATGTCGCGTCGGGTTTGGCGTATGAGCGCATGCGCCGCCGGGCGCGCCTTGCCATGAGCGTTGGCGGCGAAAATCGTGTGGGGCGCATCGGTCCAGGCGCTATCCGCCGATACCACGGTATGGGAGACCCCGCGCTAGAGGCGACGCTCACCGATGCCGGGCTATCCGAGAAGTTTTGCTTTGCAACCATGATGGACCTCGCCTACGAGGTGCCCATTTGCATGGAAGAGGTCATGGACGAATACGCCGACCTGCCCGGCATGGCGGACCTGCGCGAGCATATGCTCGGCCCCGTCCGCGAAAACTGCCAGCGCACCCTCGACCTCATCAGGGCAGAAATGGACTAGGTGGCCGTAATTTCGCAATTATCAAACAAAAGAGGGGGGCACCTGTCGCAAAAGCTCAGATGCCCCCTCTCGTAATGTCATTTGCAATCCGCTAGCACGTGACTCGAACTGCTGCTAGCGCGACCTTTACGCAGCAAGGCGCTTGAGGACGTCGATGAGCAGCTCGTAGAAGCGCTCGGCAGAAGCGAGCTCCATGCTCTCGTCCGGGGTGTGGACATCGGAGAGCGTCGGGCCCACGGCGATGGCGTCCAGGCCGTGCAGGGCCTCGGCAAACAGGCCGCACTCAAGGCCGGCGTGAATGGACTCGATGCGCAGCTCGGAACCAAAGAGCTCGCGATAGCTCTCGACGAAGACGTCGCGGACCGGCGAATGCTCGGCATAGCTCCAGCCGGGATACTCGAACTCGAACTTGGCGTCGAAGCCCAGGACATCGGCCAGCGTCTGCAGACGGTCCTTGAACTCGTTCTGCAGCGAGGTGATCGAGGAGCGCGGGGACAGCATGATCTTGACCTCGTCGTCAGAGGTGGCAACCACACCGATGTTGGAGGAAACCTCGACGGAGCCGTCGGTGGCGACGTTGCGGCGGATCACACCGTTGGGGGCAAGACGCAGGGCGCGGATGAGGGCAAGCGCGGACTTCTGGTCCATGGCCTCGACCTCGGCGTCGTCGGCAATCTCGACGGTGCAGGTAAAGCCGGGGTCGAAGACCTCAAGCTCGGCGGTGACGTCGGCGATGACGCCCCTTGCGATCTGGGCCGCGGCCTCGGCGGCAGCGTGGTCGACGTAGACCAGAACAGCCTTGCACTCACGGTTGATGGCGTTGTCCTTGGTGCCGCCGTTAAAGCTAACGATGGCGGGCTCGCCGGCGACCATCAGGCGGTCGATGATGCGGGCCATGATGAGGTTACCATTGCCGCGCTCCAGGTGGATATCGCTGCCGGAGTGACCGCCCAGCAGGCCGGAGATGTCGAGCGTGAGGGTGCTACCGGTCTTGTGCTCGCGCACGATCGGGCAGGTGTAGGTAACGACGACGCCGCCGGCACAGCTGACGGTGGCAACGCCCTCTTCCTCGGAGTCGAGGTTAATCATGGTGCGGGCGCTAATCTGGGACTTGTCGAGCGTCTCGGCGCCGACCAGGCCAGTCTCCTCGTCGGTGGTGAACACGCACTCGAGGGCGGGGTGAATGATCGAATCGTCATCGAGAACAGTGAGCATCAGAGCGACGGCAATACCGTTGTCGGCGCCCAGAGTGGTGCCGTTAGCGGTGAGGACGCCGTCCTTGACGACCAGGTCGATACCATCAGTCGTAAAGTCGTGCTCAACGGAGCCCAACTTGTCGCACACCATATCGATGTGGCCCTGCAGCATCACGGTCGGGGCATTCTCGGCACCGGCAGATGCGGGCTTGCGAATGATGACGTTGTAGACCTCGTCCTGGTACACATCGAGGCCGCGCTCCTTGGCAAACGCGACCAGAAAATCGCTGATGCCCTTCTCGTTGCCAGACCCGCGGGGGATCGCGCTGACCTCCTCAAAGAAATGGAACAGCTGGGCGGGCTCGTAGCCGGTAATCTTGTAGTCCATGGTGCCTCCTTGGCGCAACTGGTTAGACAGTAAGACATGCGACTTGTATATTCCCAGACTTTGCGTGCATAAACCAGTCGAAAACGCCGAGCGCCCTCGCATCATCGGCTAACGGTGGACCGCATAGCGTAACGGTCACAGTTACCGCAGCTCTACAAATCGAGGCGCCCTTTCCGGAGCGCCTCGATTGCGCGTATCAAATTGTCGCCACGCCCTACAGCGCGCCGGAACCGGCTTGCATCATGCCGCCGGGGCCCGAGCTCACGCCACTGCTCACAGGCGCGGCGTTTCCGGTGTGCGGCGCCGCCGGAGCGGTATCGCCCCCGAGTGCACCCGCCGGACGCGGCGCCGGAATCTCACCCGTGCCGTGGCTAAAGACAAACTTGCCGTCGACCACGTCGCACAGGACGGTATCGCCCTCGCCCCACTCACCGGCCAGCAGCTCCTCGGACAGCGGATCCTCGATGAGCTTTTGGATGGCACGACGCAGCGGACGCGCGCCGTTGGTGAGGTCGGTACCCTCCGCCACAATCTTGTCGTAGGCCGCATCGGTAAGCTTGATGTTCATGCCGTTTGCGATCAGGCGCTGGCGCAGATCGTCCACCAGCAGGTGCGCAATCTTGGTCAGGTTCTCGCCCGAGAGCTTCTGGAACACCACGATGTCGTCGATACGGTTGAGCAGCTCGGGGCGGAACAGGCGCTTGAGCTCGCCCATCGCGCGGCCGCGGATCTCACTCGAGGTGAGGCCCTGCTCGCCGGTGGTGCCAAAGCCAACGCTCGCATCCTGCGCGATCTCGCGGGCGCCCACGTTTGACGTCATGATGATCACCGTATTGCGGAAGTCGACCGTCTTGCCCTGGCTATCGGTCAGACGGCCCTCCTCCAACACCTGCAGCAGGATATTGAAGATGTCGGGGTGCGCCTTCTCGATCTCGTCGAACAGCACGACCGAGTACGGGTGACGGCGAACAGCCTTGGTGAGCTGGCCGCCCTCGTCGTGGCCCACATAGCCCGGGGGGCTACCGATGAGCTTGGAGACCTCGAACTCACTGCCAAACTCCGACATATCGAAGCTGATGAGCGCGTCCTTGCTGCCAAAGAGATACTCGGCGAGCGTCTTGGCGAGCTCGGTTTTGCCCGTGCCGGTGGGGCCCAGGAAGATAAAGCTGCCGCCGGGGCGACGCGGGTCCTTGAGCGGCGAGCGGCTGCGGCGCACGGCCTTGGCAACGGCCTCGACGGCCTCGTCCTGACCGATGATGCGCGTCTTGAGCACGCTTTCGGCCTGCAGCAGGCGGCGGCTCTCGCTCTCGGTGAGCGAGGACACCGGCACGCCCGAGGTCACGGACACGATGTCGGCAATCTGGGAGACATCGATGGTGAGCGGGCTGGCGTCGAGCTCGGCCGTCCAGGCAGCCTTGGCCTCGGCGAGCTCAATCTCGGCAGCCTTTTGCTGCTCGGTGATCTCGGCGGCCTTGTTCATGTCGTCGCTCTCGGTGGCCTCCTGCGCGGCGGCCTTAAGCTCCTCCACGCGATGCTCGGCCTCGCGCACCGGCTCGGGCGCGCGGTTGGCGGCGATGCGGGCGCGGGCACCGGCCTCGTCGATGAGGTCGATGGCCTTATCGGGCAGGAAGCGATCCTGGATGTAGCGGTCGGAGAGGTTCGCGGCGGCCTCGATAGCACCCTGCGTATAGCGCACATGGTGGTGCTCCTCGTAGCGCGGCTTGAGCGCGGTCAGGATCTTGACCGTGTCCTCGACGCTCGGCTCCTCGACATCGATGGTCTGGAAGCGACGCTCGAAGGCCGGGTCCTTGGTGAGGTACTTGCGGAATTCCTCGGCCGTGGTGGCGCCGATAATCTGGAAGGCACCGCGCGCGAGCACGGGCTTGAGCATGGAACTCGCGTCGATGGAGCCCTCGGCAGAGCCGGCACCGATGATGGTGTGCATCTCGTCAATAAACAGGATGACGTCGTCAGCTTCGGTGGCCTCCTGGATCACGTTCTTGAGGCGCTCCTCAAACTCACCGCGATACTTGGCGCCCGCAACGAGGCCCGGCAGGTCGAGCGTCCAGATGTTCTGGTTCATAAGGTTCTCGGGCACGTTGCCAGCTGCAATCTGCTGAGCCAGACCCTCGACGATGGCCGTCTTGCCCACGCCGGGGTCGCCCAAGATAAGCGGATTGTTCTTGGTGCGACGCGAAAGGATCTCCATCATACGCTGGACTTCCTTTTCGCGACCAATTACAGGGTCGAGCTCGCCGTCGCGCGCCTTCTGCGTAAGGTTGGTGGCGAACTGCTTAAGCGTATCGGTGCCGCTCCCCTTTTGCTGCGACGCGTCCGAGCCGCTAAAGAACGGCAGGCCCGCACCGGGACGCCCGGCACCGGCGCCGGCGAGCGGACGCTTCTTGTCCTGGTCCTTGGCGGTAAGTTTCTCGATAGCCTTTTTGATGGAGGCGGACGACACACCCAGGCGCATGAGGATGTCCATGGCCATGCCGTTACCCTCTTCGACGATGCCAATCAGCAAGTGCTCGGTCGACACGTAGGTCTGGTTGTTCTCACGTGCCACGCGGAAGGAGCGCTCCATCACGCTAATGACGAGCGGCGTAAAGGCAAGCTTGGCAGCCTCGGTCTCCTCGCTGGGCTCGGGAACCGTGGTCTGGACCTCCTTGAGGGTGTCCATGATGTCGTCGTAGGAGATATCAAGCGAGCGCAGCGCCTCGGCAGCGATGCCCTCGTCCTCCTTGGCGAGTGCGAGCAGCAGGTGCTCGGTGCCCACCTTATTTGAGTGCAGATCGAGCGCCTCCTGTTTGGCCATCGACATGACCTTGCGCGCTCGATCGGTAAATCTATCTAACATGCTCGTTTCCTTACATGAGTTCATCGAAATCAAAACGCCCGCCCGTCGGCGGCGCTTTTGTCTCTTTACCCACAGGTCGTCTATGTTAACAGCTGGAGGAATATCTATAAACCCGGCTCACATGAATGCAGGTTATGACCGCATCGCGGGACTCACCGCGCGATGCGCGACAGGCGCCCCGCAAGAGAAACCCTAGACGTCTTTCACCACGTCGGGACTCGTCGCACGCGATGCGCGATAGGCATCGGCCTCCTTGGAGACGCGTTCGAGCAGCTCGGATGTATCGACGCCCTCGACTTGCGCGACCGTTTCAACCGTCTGCATGGCGACCGCCCTCAGGTACGCGCACGCGCTGTCCCCCAGCTGCTCGAGGTCTATCTCCTCGCCGCCCTCCCGGGCAAAGCCGACCGCCATCACAAAGCCCATGATGCCCGAGACCAGAAAGCCCACCGCAAAGCTCGAATCTGCCTTGAGCTCTTCTCCGTCGGGGTGGACGATCTCTCTCACGCGGTCGATGATGATCGTATGGATGCCCTGCTCGACCTGCTCGGCGGCACCCGCCCTCATGGTGATGACGATGCGCCGCAGCAGGCAGCGGACGTCGCGCCGGTCGAACGCCGAAAGGTCGCCCTCGCTCGAAAAATGCCAGAGGACATCGGTGATGAGCTCGTTATCCTGCAGCAGCTGGGCTATGGCGATGGCGACGAGTTCATCGAAATCGTGAAAATAGTAGTAAAACGTTCCGCGATTGCACTGGGCGGCGCGGGTCACCTCGCCAACCGACAGCTCGAAGATGCTGTTGTTCTCGATGAGCTCCCAAAACGCCTCGATGATACGGGTGCGTGCATCGGGCGCATCGGCGTCCTTACGCGGTCTCGCCATGCGCCTCACCGCACCCCTGCGCCTTGGCGTTCATGATGAGCATCTGAAGACGGTTCTCCACGTTGGCGAAGCTCACGTCGGGATCGTAGTCGAGCGGCAGGAACTGCGCCGTGGGATACTGCTCCTTGAGCGCATGGATGAGCCCGCGCCCCACGACATGGTTGGGCAGACACCCGAACGGCTGCAGGATCACGAAGTTGCGGCAGCCGCGCTTGGCGTGCTCGAGGATCTCCGCCGGAATCAGCACGCCCTCGCCCGCATCGAACGTATGGTGCAGGATCTTATCGCTCGCGCGCACGAGCTCGGGCATGCGCGTCGGCGGCTCGTAGAGCGGGCTCGCCGCGCCCAGGCGGTCGCAACGGTCGTGCGCGAGCTCGAACAGGTTGTCCGCCGTGGCGTACCAGGCCTTTTCGGGCAGCGACAGGTCGACGTGGAACTCGCGCGACTGCGCATGCTTGTAGAAATAGGTCTTGCGGATCACGTCGGTCATGCGCGCCTCGATGACCTCGAGCCCGTTGTCCTCGAGGTAGCGCTCGATCTCGTGGTTGGCGCCGAGATGGAAATTGAGCAGGTACTCGCCCACGATGAGAACGGTCGGATGCGGGTTCGAGCGGTCGTACGGAACGGCGTCCATGATCGCAAGCGCGCGTTTGAAGCCCGTCGCCTGGCCTCTCAGCCCCGAGCGCTCCATGCCCTCGATAACCTCATCGAGCGCGCGGTCGAACGCAGCGTCCGCCGCGCCCTTCTCGAGCTCATAGGGACGGATGCGCCTAAGCATGGCCTCGAGGGCATCGATCATGGGAAGACCGTTGGCGATCTGGATGCTCGGGCCAAGGCCGAGCTTGAAGCCCGGATGCGCATTGTGGGCATCGACGTCGTCGTTGGTGAGCACCGGGACATAGTCGTATCCCGCGTCGTCGAGCGCGCGGCGCAGCAGGGGCATGTAGTGCGTCAGGCGGCAGTCGCCGATATACTTGCCAGTCACCACGGCGACGTCGTGCGGATCGTACTTACCGCTCTTGAGTGCCGCGAGCGCCTCGCCGATCACGATTTGCGCGGGGAAGCAGATGTCGTTGTGCACATAGCGTTTGCCCAGGCGGATGGCATCCTCGCGCCCGATATCAAGGGCCTCGGCGCGCACGCCCTGATTGCGCATCGCCGCGGTCATGAGCCTGCAGAACGCATGGGAGGTGTTGGGGACCAGCGCGATCTTGTCGTGCCGGTCGCGCTTGGTGTACTTGACCTTATACGGGTCGTCGAGCGGATGGACCGCGTGCACCCGGGCGCCCTCGGCACGCTCCTCCGCGCGACGACGGTTGACCGACTCGATAAACGAACGCACGCGAATGCCCATGGGACCGGCGACGTCGCTCTCATCGAGCTTGATCATCATCGGAACCTTGGAGCCCATCTCGCCCATCATGCGCGCGATCTCGTCGGTGAGATACGCATCGTGGCCGCAGCCGAAGCTGCCCATCTGCACGAGCTCGAGCTCGGGCGTCGATGCGACGATGACCGCGCACGACAGCATGCGCGCATGGTAGTTGTTCACGATGTCGATGCGGCTGTTGGAAAGATCGACGTTGCAGACCCCCGGCACCGCATCGGGCGTCAGCACGGGGATGCCGCGCTCAGAGAAGAGCTTGGGCAGCCCGTGGTTGACCAGCGGGTCGTTGTGGTACGGGCGCGAAGCGATCACCACCGCGTAGCCGCCGTCCTCGCGCACGTTCTCGAGCACCTGCCTGCCGCGCAGCTGCAGCTGGTTCTCAAACGTCTCCTGCGCGCGGTCCGCCTGCTCGGTCGCCTTGGCAACCAGGTCGGCATCGATATCGAAGGTCTCCTTGCACCACGCCTTGAGCTGGCGGTTTCGGTCGCCCTCGTCGTACCAGTGGAACAGCGGCGTATCGAACGGAACGCCGAAACGCTCCTCCGGGTTATCGGAATTGCGCATCACGTAGGGGTATCCCTTTACGACGGCGCACATCCACTCGCTGGTAGAGGCGGTGTTTTCGGTGGGCACCGTCGTGATGATGGGCATGAAGATGCGGTCGACGCCGGCGTCGACGAGATTGCGGATGTGCCCGTGGACGAGCTTGGCCGGGAAGCACACGGTGTCGGATGTGACGTGCGCCAGACCGCGCTCGTACATCGCCTTGGTGCTGCGTCCCGAGACGCGCACCTTAAAGCCGAGCGTGCTGAAGAACGTCGACCAGAACGGCATGGTGTCCCAGAACTCGAGCACACGGGGAATGCCGATCGTGACATCGCGCCCCCCGCAGACGGGAACCGTGGGGTACGACTCGAACAGCAGCTTCTCGCGGTCGACAAAGAGATTGGGGGCAGCCGCAGTCCGGTCGCGCCCCGTGCCGGGTGCCTGTGCCTCGCAAGCACCCTGCGGACGCAGCTCCTCCGCCGCGGGAACCTCGCGCACGAGCTCATCCCATGAGATGGCGCCGCCGCGCGGGCAGCGATTGCCCGTGACGTAAAGCGAGCCGTCGCCAAATGCCACGACCGCGCGCTGGCAGCGGTTGTTGCACCGACGGCAGGTAACGCCGCCGAACTCGCGATGCTCGAAGCGCTCCACGGCATCGAGCCCGATAAACGACGTGCCGGCGTCGCCCTTGCGGCATTCCTCGCGCGTGAGCAGGGCGATACCGATAGCGCCCATCAGCCCCGGGTGGGGCGCACGCGTGACGGGTTTGCCCAGATACTGCTCGAATGCGCGCAGCACCGCGTCGTTTCGGAACGTGCCACCCTGGACGACGACTTTGTCGCCCAGACGGTTGAGATTTGAAACGCGAATGACCTTGGTGAACACGTTCTCGATAATCGAACGGCAGAGACCGGCCATGATGTCGCCCGGACCCTTACCGCGCCGCTGCTCGGAAACGACGCTGCTGTTCATGAACACCGTGCAGCGGCTGCCGAGAACGGCGGGGGCTTTGGACGAAAATGCCTCGGTCGCGATATCCTCAACGGCTATTCCGAGGTTTTTGGCAAAACCCTCGAGGAACGAGCCGCAGCCCGCAGAGCACGCCTCGTTGACGACGATATCGGTCAGCACGCCGTGGTTGAGCCAGATGGCCTTCATATCCTGTCCGCCGATGTCGAGCACGAAGGTCGCATCGGGAACGCATGCGCACGCGGCGCGGGCGTGCGCGACCGTCTCGACCGTATGGTAGTCGGCGTGGAACGCGCGCGCGAAAAGCTCCTCGCCGTATCCCGTGGTGCCCACGGCATCGATCGCAAGCGTGACTCCCGCTGTCTCCCAGCGGTTCTTCAAGCTGACAAGACCCTGTTGGGCGACGTCGAGCGGTCTGCCGTTATTAGACGCGTAGAACGAATCGACAAGCTCACCCGCCTCATCGACCAGGGCGAACTTGGTCGTCGTGCTCCCCGAATCGATACCGAGCGCCACACGCACCGTCTCTCCGGGCGCATACGCATCCGGACCCTTTGCCGGCGTCTCTTTGCCATGGCGTGCCGTAAAATCCGCCTGCTCGGCAGGTGTGGCAAAAAAGGGCTGGGCAAGACGTCCCTCCCCGCTTGCGGGCGCGACCGTCTCGAGCTTATCCAGCCGGACAAAAGCGTCGGGAAGGTCGATCGGTTGGGACGATGCGAACATGTCGGTCAGCGACAGGGCGGCACCGCGCGCGACCATGATCTGCGGATCGCGCGGGACGATAACCTGATCGTCCGATAGATTCAGTTGCTCCCGGAACACGCGGACCAGTGTGGGGTTGTAGGCGAGCGTACCGCCCTCGAAGATTACCGGCGGCTCGATGTCGATACCCTGGGCCAGACCGCCGATCGTTTGGCGGGCGACCGCGTGAAGCGCCGAAAGCGCCAGGTCGGTGGCAGGAATGCCCTCGTTGAGCAGCGGCTGGATATCGGTCTTTGCGTACACGCCGCAGCGGCCCGAGACCTCGTGGACGGTCGTTCCCCGGCTTGCGAGCTGCTCGAACTCGCCCGATTCGGTGCCGACCCCCATGAGCTTTGCCATCTCGTCGATAAATGCACCGGTACCGCCTGCGCACGAGCCGTTCATGCGCATGTCGGCAACCTCGATGTCTCCCTTATCGTTGGTGCGGAAGAAGATCATCTTGGCGTCTTGGCCGCCCAGCTCGATGGCGCAGCGCGTCTGCGGATAGAACCTGCTGATCGCGAGCGCGTTGGCGACCACCTCCTGAACGTACGAGGCGCCCAGCGCGGTCGCGATATCGCGCGCACCCGAGCCGGTCACCGCAACGCGCAGCGACTCATGGGGAAAGCGCTCGGCGAGCTCGCCGAGCATGGCGCGCACGCTCGCTGTCTGACACGCCCCGTGGCGGCGATATCCCCACCACGCCTCGGTCATATCCTCGTGCATCGCGTAAACTTTGGTCGTCGTCGACCCTACGTCCAGTCCTACTAGCAACGCCATAATGCTCCGTCTCTCGCATTTTTCCCGCTAGAGATATACCACTCTACGTAATACAACAGACTGTTGTATTTAAACTCCGTATAAAAAGCGGCTGCCGAAACGCTTCAGCAGCCGCCGAATGCACCAACAGATTGTTCTGCGCGCTAGCACGTCGGGCAACGGAGCAGCACGGGCCCTCCGGTCATGCGCACCGCTCACGCCCGCGATGTCGCCGAGAGAGCTATCCACGCTTAGGGCTCCAACCAAGCAAGTCGCCCGCGCTCAGCAGATCCCTAAGCGAGCTACTCGCACTCAGGAGCCATAGCCTGCTCCAAGAGCTCGGCATGCTCCTCCTCGAAAACCGTCCCCACAGGGAAGGCGCGACGGAAGACGAAGCGGGAAATCGGACCGGCTACCAAAAGGTTCCACGGCAGCGCCATCACAAAATTATGCGGGATGTTGATCATCCAGATCGCGGGCACGGAATACAGGTT
>CAUGKA010000036.1 GCA_959599615.1 uncultured Collinsella sp.
CCGAGCCCGAGCTCGACGAATACGGCATCGCCAGCGAGGGTGCCGACCAGGAGACGGCTTCAGCTCAGGATGCCGCCGCGCCCGCTCCGGTCGAGCCCCGCACTGCCCGCGTTCTCGAGGTCGGCTGCGGCACGGGCTGCATTTCGCTCTCCCTTGCCTGGGAGCGCCGCGGCCATGTCACCTGCACCGCAACCGATATCGAGCCGCGCGCTATCGATCTGGCCACCAAAAACCGCGACGCGCTCGGCCTCACGGCAGATGAGGTTGCCTTCAGCCTCACCAACCTGGTGAGCTCCATTCCCCACGACGAGTGGGGCACCTTCGACGTGCTCGTCTCCAACCCACCCTACATCCCGACCGACGTCATGCGCTCGCTGCCGCACGAGGTCAAGGACTTTGAGCCCGATTTGGCTCTCGAGGGCGGTGCCGACGGTCTCGATATCTTCCGCCGTCTGCTCAACGCGGCACCCTATATGCTGCGCGCCGGCGGCCTGTTTGCTTGCGAGCTCTACGAGGGCGCCCTCGACGCCGCGGCCGAGCTCTGTCGCCAAGCGGGCCTTTCGGACGTGCGCATCGTCCGCGACCTCACCGATCGCCCCCGCATCGTCCGAGCCATCGTAACCGAGCCCAAGCAGCGCCAGTAATATTTATTAACTGGTTAGCAAAAATTATAAAGTAGTTTATAATTAGGACGGCTGAAAGAGGTCGGCCCATGCAACTTCCTACCTTTCGGGAAATCATTGCCCTACTCAAGCACGATGGATTCGCGAAGGTCGCGCAGGTCGGTAGTCATGCTAAGTATGTTTCTGGTGACCGCGTTGTCACCGTGAACGGCTCTGGTGGTGATCGACCAAAGAAGGGCGCGTGGGCAAGTATTCGTCGCCAAGCTGGATGGTAGTTGGAGGCAAAATGAGGCAGCGATTTACCTATGACTGCGTTCTCATAAAAGAAGACGATGGTTACTGCGCTAGCTTCCCGCAGATTCCCGGAGCCTTTGCCGATGGCGATACGCGCGAAGAAGCGATTGCCCATGCCACCGAGGCGCTGATGGCGTTTTTGGCCGATGACCTCAACAACGGTTTGACTCCGGCGGGGTACGAACGCTCGGCCGAGGTCGTGGCCCTTTCGGTCGAAATCGACCACGAGGACGCTCGGGAAGCGGCGTGCCGAACATTTAAAGACGCAGCGCTGGACCTCAAAGTCTCCGCTCCGCGGATTACCGCGCTGGTCAAAGCCGGAAAGCTCGATATTGAACTCGTCGACGGCCGTCGGATGATAACGATAGACAGCATCGAGCGCTACGCCGCCCAAGAACGCCACGCCGGCAGGCCAAAGAAGTTCGTCGCAGTCCAATAACCCCCTCACTTTCACCGACTACTAGAGCCGCTCACCAAACCAACATGCGCTCTGGGCAAATAGATTGAACGTTTCGTGCGAGAATGCCCCACAGTAAACAAACTTGCACCAGAGCGTAAGGGGCTGGCATACACATGCAGACGGTCTATCGGGTATACGAGGGAGCGCGGGAGCCGCATCGGCTTGCCGTCGAGCGTACGGCCGAGGTGCTCGGCTGTGGCGGTCTGGCCCTGATCCCGACCGAGACCGTCTATGGTGTCGCTGTGGCAGTTAACGCCTTTTCGGACGCCGTGCCTCAAGATACAAGCGAATTCCCATCGTGGCCGCGCGATCCGCAGGCCACCGTCAACGGTGCCGCGGTCCCCGCGCTCGGTACCGGCTATCGTCGTATCTTTACCCTCAAGCAGCGCGAGCTCACCCAAACGGTTGCCTGGCTGGTCGATGATGCCGAGGCGCTCGATCGCTATGGCGTGGATATTCCTAACGAGGCCCGCGTGCTCGCCCGACGATGCTGGCCGGGCGCCCTGACTATCGTGGTCAAGGCGGCCCCCTGCGTGCCGACCTTTATGCGCGCCGCCGACGACACGGTGGCGCTTCGCGCTTCGGCCTCGCCCGTGGTGCAAGCGCTCATCCGCGCCTGCGGCAGCCCTCTTGCCTGCACCAGCGCCAATACGCATGGCGCGCCCGCGCCGGCAAGTTTTGCCACGGTGGAGGAGCGCATCCTGGAGGGGGTCGATGTTGCCGTCGACGCCGGTGAGACCCCGTGTCGCGACGCCTCGACCATCGTGTCGTTCCAGCACGGCGGGCTCCAGATCCTGCGCCAAGGCGCACTTCCCGCATCAGAGATCGAACGGGTCCTGTCCGACCCGATGCAATAGAAAGGTGTAAGCGATGTCGTTGAATCTGGGCAGCCTGGGCATGGAAGATGCCTCGTTTAACTTTGGCGGTTCCTACATCATGGCGCTCGACTGCGGCACCACCTCGGTACTTGCGACCATCGTCGACGAGTACGGATGCATCGTCGCGCAGGCACGTCGCAGCGTCAAAACCAGCTTCCCACGTCCCGGTTGGGTAGAGCAAGACCCCATGGCGGTCCTTGCCAGCCAGATCGCCGTCATGATGGAAGTCCAGTTTAAGAGCGGTATCCACTCCGACCGCATTGCCGCCATCGGCATCTCCAACCAGCGCGAGACCACGGTGGTCTGGGACCGCGTGAGCGGTCAGCCGATCTATAACGCCATCGTATGGCAGTGCCGCCGTACCGCGCCGGCAATCGACGCGTTGGTTGAACAGGGTTGCGAGGAGCTGGTGCGCTCCCGCACGGGACTCACGCTCGACCCGTATTTCTCGGCCTCCAAGGTACAGTGGATTCTCGACAACGTCGACGGCGCACGCGAGAGCGCGGCGGCGGGCGACCTCATGTTTGGCACCATCGACACCTGGCTCATCTACAACCTCACCGGCGGCCAGGTCTTTGCCACCGACTACACCAATGCCAGCCGCACGGCACTCTTTAATATCCATACGCTCGATTGGGACGACGACCTGCTGGCGCTCTTTGACGTTCCACGTTCCATGATGCCCGAGGTTCGCTGGAGCTCGGGTGACTACGGCCGCGTCGCGAGCGACATCATGACCAACATGCCGCCCATCATGGGTGTGGCGGGCGACCAGCAGGCGTCGCTGTTCGGTCACTGCTGCTTCCATCCCGGCCAGACCAAAAACACCTATGGCACGGGCTGCTTTATGCTCATGAACACCGGCGACGAGATCGTCGAATCCAAGAACGGTCTGGTCTCCACCATCGGTATCGCTGCGAACGGGAAGATCAGCTATGCGCTCGAGGGCTCCATCTTTGCTGCCGGTTCCACCATGAACTGGCTTCGCAACAACATGGGCATCATCTCGAGCGTGAGCGAGTCGGCACAACTCGCCGCTTCGATTAGCGACAACGAGGGCTGCTACTTCGTTCCCGCCTTTGCGGGTCTGGGCGCTCCCTGGTGGGACCCGCATGCCCGCGGTATCGTGTGCGGTCTGACCGGCGCCTCGAGCCGTGCGACCATCGTACGTGCCGCCTGCGAATCCATGGCATATCAGAGCTACGACGTGCTGCGCGCCATGGAGCAGGACGTGGGGCTTTCGATCGAGCGCCTGTCTGTCGATGGCGGTGCCTCGCGCAACGAGTTCATCATGCAATTCCAGGCCGACCTGCTGGATATTCCCGTGCTGCAATGCGAGACGGTGGAGACCACGGCAATCGGTGCCGCGTACTTGGCGGGTCTTGCCGTCGGCTATTGGGAAGACCTGGAAGAGCTGGAGCAAAATGCCCAGATCGTTAGGACCTTCCTTCCCCACATGTCCGCCGAGCGCCGCGAACAAAACCTTGCGGGCTGGTGTGATGCAGTCAGGCGCTCGCTCAGTACCGCACAGTAGGGCTGCGATGGGCTGCTCGATACAACAAACCGCTAAACTAATGCATGGCGTGCGGCGGCAACATTGCTGCGCGCCTTGTCAGCAAGGCCGTTTTGCGGCCGCAACGAAAGGGGCAATCAACCCATGACCGTCACCTACGATGCGTCCCGTGTGACGCTTGTCGATCACCCGCTCGTCCAGCACAAGCTGTCGATCCTGCGCGACAAAAACACCGGCACCAACCAGTTCCGTCAGCTCGTGCGCGAACTCGCGCTTTTTGACGGCTACGAGGCCATGCGCGACCTGCCTATGGAAGACGTCGAGGTCGAGACCCCTATCACCACCGCAACGTTTAAGCAGCTCGCCGGCAAGAAACTCGCCATCGTGCCCATCCTGCGTGCGGGCCTTGGCATGGTCGACGGCATCCTCGACCTGGTGCCCTCCGCTCGCGTGGGCCACATCGGCATGGAGCGCGACGAGGTCACCCACGAGCCGCACGAGTATTACTGCAAGATGCCCAAGGATATCGACCAGCGCATCTGCCTGGTCGTCGACCCCATGCTCGCCACGGGCGGTTCGGCCGAGATGGCCATCAGCTACCTGCGCGGGCGCGGTGTCAAGGACATCCGCATGCTGTGCATCGTCGCGGCCCCCGAGGGCCTCAAGTCGCTGACCGAGAAGGATCCCGATGTACATATCTATACCTGCGCCATCGACGACCATCTCAACGAGGCTGCCTACATCGTTCCCGGCCTCGGCGACGCCGGCGACCGCATCTACGGCACGCTCTAGTCGCTGGGCTAAACGGCCGCGGCTGCAAATACGAAGAAACGGTGCGCGCGGACGAACAAAAGGCGACCGCGCGCACTCCTGTTAACGGACGTTTTGCCCTGCAGGGTTCGAGAAAAACGTATTACCGTACCTGCGGCATAAAGAAGGTCTTAAGAAAACGAACAGGTGCGTATTAACCGATGCTTTTTCGGTTGTACTTTAGCGATTGGCTCGTACAATAGTCACCAATGTTTGGCGGGAACTGTTCTGTGAAGCGTTAAAAAGGAAAGTGAGGACGCCAGTGTTTCAGATAGCCGATCTGCTCGCTATCGTTGCAGGCGCCATCGCGGGCGCAATTGCCTTCCTTCCCTTTGTCTTTACGCTCAAGCCGGTTCTTGACGATAAACAGAATGCGGACATGCTCAAGGGTATGGTGAGTCTGGCGGTCTCGGCAATCGCCCTGCTCGTCTTTACCTTGGTTGTGTTTGTGTTGTTCGGAGAGGCATTTCGCATGTTCCTCCTGGGCGAGGCGATCGGCTTCGTGGCCTTTATGGCTGCCTGCACGGTTCGTGTCGTCAAGGCGCTGCGAGATCCTCATGAGGTCGAAAGGTAAGTCGTGGAAATTTTTGAAAAGCTGCCTGATGAGATTAATCATCTGGTCAGCGAGTTCAGCTCCACCCCTGTCGTGGGCGATCTGAGCTGCGGCATCACGCAGTACTCGTTTTGGCTGATCGTCTCCACGATCGTGCTCCTGATCGTCCTGGCCGTGTTCAAGAAGAAGCAGACCCTGGTTCCCAAGGGCTTCTTCGTCAACGGTTTCGAGTACATCATCGAGTACGTCGAGAACGATATCGGCAAGGGCGTCGTGGGTGAGAACTGGAAGAAGCACTTCCCGTTCCTGTGCTCGCTTTTCCTGTTCATCCTGATCAATAACATGATCGGCCTGATCCCGGGAATGAAGCCCGGCACCGGCGCAATCGGCTCCACCGCCGCACTCGCCATTTTCGCCTTCGTGTACTTCATCTACTACGGATGCAAGGCTCACGGCGTGATCGGCTACATCAAGAGCCTCGCCCCGCAGGGCGTGAGCTTCCCGATGAACGTGCTCGTGTGGGTCGTCGAGCTTTTCTCGACCTTCCTGCGCCTCATCACGCTCGCCGTCCGTCTGTTCTGCAACATGTTCGCAGGACACGTGGTCATGGGCTCGTTCGCCATCATGGCGAGCATGTTCATGCAGCCGCTGCTTCAGCAGGTTTCCGCGGCGCACGCCGTCGGCGCCCTGCCTTCGCTGGCCTGGCTTGCCATCCTCATCCTGATCTATGCGATCGAGCTTGTGGTCGGCGCTATCCAGGCTTACGTCTTCACGGTCCTTACCGCCGTGTATGTCTCCGAGGCGGAGGAGGTCGCAGAGGAGGAGTAGTCTTCCGTTCGCGCCTTAAAGGTAAGGCAATTCGTTAAACCGCCGGTGCCCGTACCCATGGAGCCCGGCAGTTATAAAAAGGTTATCCTGCGTGAAATAAGACACGCACGACAAAGGAGGAATCGTGGGAGTTATCGGTTACGGTCTCGGTGTTATCGGCGCTGGTCTTGCTATCGGCCTGTCTGCTCTGGGTGCTACGGGTGCTATGGCCCGTCAGCCTGAGGTCCAGGGCCGCGTGTTCACCGTCTTCATCATGGGCTCCGCCTTCGGCGAGGCTCTGGCTCTGATCGGCTTCGTTGTCGCGCTGATCGTTAAATAGCACGGAGCGTCAAGTATGAATCTTTCATCCCAGAAGAGCGCGATCGCACTCTCCGCGTCCGCGGCCGCGCTGCTCATGCCGGTTTCCGCGTTCGCCGAGGACGGCGCTGCCGGTGCGGACATCCTCATCCCTAAGATGGCGGAGTTCATCCCGGCGCTTATCGCCTTCCTGATTATCTGGATCGTGCTGGCCAAGGTCGCCCTGCCGGGCATCATGAAAACCATGGAGGAGCGCGGCAAGAAGATCGAGGAGAGCCTCGACGAGGCCGAGAAGACCAAGCAGGAGGCTATCGCCAAGCGCGCTGAGTCCGACTCGATCGTCACCGACGCCCGTCGTCAGGCTGCCGACATCGTTCTCGAGGCCCGTAAGGACGCCGAGTCCGAGCGCGCCCGTATCATCGAGGCTGCTCACAAGGAGGCCGAGGAGATCATCGCCAAGGCCCATACGACCGTCGAGGACGAGCGCAAGTCCATTTACGCCGGTGCCGCGAGCTCCATCGCCGACCTGTCCGTTGCCGTCGCCACCAAGATCGTGGGCGAGGCACTCGAGGACGAGACCGAGCAGAAGAAGCTCATCGAGCGCTACATCCAGGAAGCAGGTAGCCTGAATGCCGACTAGCCGCTATCAGGACAAGGTGCTCGAGACCTACGCGCGCTCCCTTCTGGAAGCCGCTAAGGCCGAGAACCATGTGTTCGAGGACCTCGAGATGATCGAGCGCTTGGCTTCTGCCAGCCCCGAGATCATCGCCGTGCTCGACACCATGTCCAAGCGCGACCAGCTCGACCTTCTTCCCAAGGTGGCAGCTGCCTTTAAGTATGTTGCCGAGGAAGACGAGGATGTAGTGGGCGTGACCGTCACCACGGCGATCCCGCTCGACGACGAGCTGCGTCAAACCATCACTAAGAAATGCGAGCAGGACTTCGGCCGCAAGGTATTCCTTATCGAGCAGGTCGACCCGTCTATCGTGGGCGGCCTGGTGCTCGAGGCCCGCGGCGAGCGTCGTGATATTTCCGTCAAGACGCAGCTGCGCATCGCGCAGGAGACCCTCGCAAACTCTGCTAATTCGTACGGAGGTGAAGCCTAATGTCCGAAACCCTCAATGCCCAGGATATCGCCAAGAAACTGCAGGAGCAGCTCACGAGCCTCTCCGCGACGGTCGATACGCATGAGGTTTCAACGGTCGACGAGGTAGGCGACGGCATCGCGCGCGTCTCCGGCCTCAAGAGCGCCATGGCAGGCGAGCTTCTGGAGTTCAAGAGCTCCGATACCGGTGAGACCGTCTTCGGCCTTGCCCAGAACCTTGACCGTGACGAGGTCGGCGCCGTTCTGTTCGGTGCCGTCGACTCCATCAAGGAAGGCGACGAGTGCCGCACCACTGGCCGCATTATGGATATCCCCGTGAGCCGCGCCATGCTCGGCCGCGTCGTCAATCCGCTCGGCCAGCCCATCGACGGCCTAGGCGACATCGTCGCTACGCACCGTCGCCCCATCGAGTTCAAGGCCCCCGGCGTCATCGACCGTACCCCGGTGTGCGAGCCGGTTCAGACCGGTCTGCTCGCTATCGACTCCATGGTGCCTATTGGCCGCGGTCAGCGTGAGCTCATCATCGGCGACCGTAAGACCGGTAAGACCGCCATCGCCATCGACGCTATTCTCAACCAGCGCGGCAAGGGCATGGTCTGCATCTATGTCGCCATCGGCCAGAAGGCCTCCACGGTTGCCAACATCCGCGAGACCCTCGCTCAGCACGGTGCGCTCGACTACACCATCATCGTTTCGGCCACCGCTGCCGATTCCGCCCCTATGCAGTACATCGCGCCTATGGCCGGTGCCGCTATCGGCGAGTTCTTCATGTACAACGGCGAGGACGGCAAGCCCGCCAGCGAGACCAACCCCGGCGGCCACGTGCTCGTCATCTACGACGACCTGTCCAAGCAGGCTGTGGCCTACCGTCAGATGTCGCTGACGCTGCATCGTCCGCCCGGACGCGAGGCCTATCCTGGCGACATCTTCTACCTGCACTCTCGTCTGCTCGAGCGTGCCGTCAAGATGTCCAAGAAGAACGGTTACGGCTCCATGACGGCACTGCCGATCATCGAGACCCAGGACGGCGACGTCTCGGCCTACATTCCGACCAACGTTATTTCCATTACCGATGGTCAGATCTACCTGCAGTCCGAGCTCTTCTTCCAGGGTCAGCGCCCGGCAGTCGACGTGGGCATCTCCGTGTCCCGCGTCGGTGGCGATGCGCAGACCAAGGCCATGAAGCAGGTCGCCGGCAACCTCCGTCTGGACCTCGCTTCGTACCAGGAGCTCGCTGGCTTTACGCAGTTCGGCTCCGACCTCGACGAGGCTACTCAGAAGCAGCTGACCCATGGTGCTCGCATGACCGAGCTCCTGAAGCAGCCGCGTTACAAGCCGTTTGAGGTTGGCGAGCAGATCGTTACGCTGTTCGCTGGCAACGAGGGCTTCCTGGATGACCTGGAGATCGCCGACGTGCTGCCCTTCCGTGCCGAGCTCATCGAGTACATGGACAATGGCTTTGGCTCGCTGCTCGACAAGGTTCGCGCCAAGAAGATCGATGATGACACCAAGGCTGAGCTCTTGCGCGTCATCGGCGACTTCAAGCAGCAGTTCATGGCCAAGCACCATTCGGATGTTTCTGGATCAGAGGAGAACTAAGCCCCATGGCCAACCTTCGCGACATTAAGAAGCGAATCTCCTCGGTTACCACGACCAAGCAGATCACGCGCACGATGGAGATGGTCTCTACGGCCAAGATCCGTCGTGCCCTCGATCGCTCCAAGCAGGCCGAGCCCTATAAGGAGGCGCTGACCGACGTCATGTTGACGGTCGCCGGCGACGCCTCCTGTTCGGGCACCGATCCCATGCTGCAGAAGCATGAGAGCGTTAAGCGTGGCCTGATTGTCGTCATTGCTTCGGACCGCGGCCTTGCCGGCGGTTTCAATACGACGGTGGAGCGCACGGCCGAAAAGCTCGCCGCTTCTTGGGCGAACGATGGCATCGAGTGCGAGATCATCGCGTGCGGGCGTAAGCCGGCCACGTATTTCCGTGACCGCGCAAACGTTGTCATGCACTTTGAGGGCAACTCCTCTGAGCCCGATTTCAATCAGGCCCGCATGATCTCCTCTCATATCTGCGATGCGTATCGTGCCGGTGAGCTTGACCGTGTCGAGCTTGTCTACCACCACGCCAAGAACCGCGTGGATCAGGAGCTTCGCGTCGAGCATCTGTTGCCGCTCGACCCCGAGATGATCGCTATGGCCCACGGTCCGCGTAAGAACGAGACCGACGCCCCTAAGCGCATCTCGTCCACGTTCGAGTTCGTGCCCTCTCCCGAGCATGTTCTCGGCAAGCTTGTGCCGTCTTATATCCTGACGGTCATCTACCAGGCCCTGATTGATTCGGCGGCTGCCGAGCAGGGTGCACGCCGCAAGGCCATGCACTCCGCGACGGAAAACGCCACCGCGATCATCTCGACCCTTACCCGCACGTATAGTCGCGTGCGCCAGGCTTCGATCACGACCGAGATTAACGAGATCGTCGGCGGAGCCTCAGCATTGGAGGAACAGTAATGGCTAATAACACCGTAAAGCTTGCGGTCGAGGAAGCCACCAAGAAGACGACTGCCGGTGATGGTCGCATCGTGCGAATCATCGGCCCTGTCGTCGACGTCAAGTTTGACGGCGCGGTGCCCCCGATCTACAACGCGCTCACGGTCGAGGCCGAGACCCCGATCGGTCATCTGAGCACGATCCTCGAGGTCGAGAGCCAGCTTCCGGGCGGCGTCGTCCGCACGGTCGCCATGTCCTCGACCGACGGCCTGCAGCGCGGCCTCATCGCCACCGATACCGGTGAGCCCATGAAGATGCCCGTTGGCCCCAAGACGCTCGGCCGAATTTGGAACGTTATGGGCAAGCCCGTCGACGGCAAGCCCATGCCCGAGGTGGAGGAGTTCTACCCCATCCACCATGCAGCGCCCCGTTTCGACGAGCTCACCACCAAGACCGAGATCTTCGAGACCGGCATCAAGGCCGTCGACCTGCTCGAGCCCTACATCCGTGGCGGCAAGACGGGCCTGTTCGGCGGCGCCGGCGTCGGCAAGACCGTTCTGATTCAGGAGCTCATCAACAACCTCGCCCAGGAGCACGGCGGCACCTCGGTGTTCACCGGCGTCGGCGAGCGTACCCGCGAGGGCACCGACCTCTTCCTCGAGATGAGCGAGTCTGGCGTTATCGACAAGACCTGCTTGGTCTATGGTCAGATGAACGAGCCGCCCGGAGCGCGTCTGCGCATCGGTCTGGCCGGCCTTACCACCGCTGAGTACTTCCGCGATCGCGGCCAGGACGTTCTGCTGTTCATCGACAACATCTTCCGCTTCTCCCAGGCGGGTTCCGAGGTTTCCGCACTGCTGGGCCGTATGCCGTCCGCCGTTGGTTACCAGCCCACGCTGGCAACCGAGATGGGCGACCTCCAGGAGCGCATTACCTCGACCAAGACGGGCTCCATTACCTCCGTCCAGGCTGTCTACGTCCCCGCAGACGACCTAACCGACCCGGCGCCTGCCACGACGTTTACGCACCTCGACGCCACCACGGTTCTTTCGCGTAGCATTTCGTCGCTCGGCCTGTTCCCGGCTATCGACCCGCTCGCGTCTTCCTCCGACGCTCTCGATCCCTCGATCGTCGGCGAGGAGCACTACCGTGTCGCCGTCAAGGTCCAGGAGCTCCTGCAGGAGTACTCCGACCTTCAGGACATCATCGCCATTCTGGGTATGGACGAGCTGTCCGAGGAGCAGCGCCTTACGGTCAACCGTGCCCGTAAGATTCAGCAGTTCCTCTCGCAGTCCTTCCACGTCGCCGAGAAGTTCACCGGCAACCCCGGTGTCTACGTCCGCGTCGAGGATACCGTCCGCTCTTTCGCCGAGATTGTCGACGGCAAGGCCGATGACCTGCCCGAGCAGGCTTTCCGCTATGCTTCCACGATTGAGGACGTGCGCGAGCGCGCCCGCAAGATGGGGGAGAAGTAGGTTATGCGTATCCGCATCGTGTGCCCCGTGAGCTGCGCCTATGAGGGCGACGCTGCGTTTGTGTCGATTCCGTCCACGGATGGCGAGTTTGGCGTCCTGCCTGCTCACTCCAGCGAGATCTGCACGATCGACCGCGGCTACGTTCGCGTTTCCGATAAGGCCATGGGCACTGTCGACCACACGTTTGCCGTGGCCGGCGGTTATGCCCAGGTTGCGGACGATGTCGTGACCGTTCTCGCCGAGCGCGCTTGCGATTTGGCGACTGTCGATGCCGACAAGCTTAAAGCTGATATTCAAGGTTTTGAAGAGAAGCTGGGTAATTTGTCGGAGGATGATGCACGCCGCGCCTACCTCTATAATGAAATCGCATGGTGTAAGCTCAAGCTTGCCCAATAGTCAAACGATTTAGCGTTCGACCATTTGCGAACACATCATGCCCGGGATGGCCCAGCCACCCCGGGCATGCTTTTTGAAAGGGTAGACCTTGGATATTATCCGCGTTGAGGGTGGCCACGCCATCGGAGGCTCCGTGCCCGTCTCGGGCGCCAAGAACTCCGCGCTCAAACTCATGGCGGCAACGCTTCTGGCGCCGGGCAAGACGACGCTGCAGAACGTGCCCGATATTTCCGATGTCCACGTGATGGGCAAGGTGCTCAAGGGCATGGGCGCTACGATCGATGTTCTCGACGAGCACACGCTCGAGATTGATACCTCTCAGGTCGATTCATGGGAGGCCCCCTACGAGCTCGTTGCCAAGATGCGCGCTTCCACCGCCGTCATGGGACCCCTGCTGGGCCGCTTCCATCGCGCCAAAATTGCCATGCCGGGCGGCTGCAACCTGGGTGCTCGCAAGATCGATATGCATATTCTTGGTCTTGAGGCCCTGGGCGTTGAGTTCGATACCGCCCACGGTTACATCAACGCTAATGCGCCCCAAGGTCTGCGCGGTACCACCGTCACGCTCGAGTTCGCCAGCGTCGGTGCGACCGAGAACCTCATCATGGCCTCTGTGCGCGCACAGGGCACCACGGTTATCGACAATGCCGCCCGCGAGCCCGAGATCGTCGATCTCGCTAACATGCTCAACGAGATGGGCGCCAAGATTGTTGGCGCCGGTACGCCCGTCGTGACTATCGAAGGCGTGGAAGAGCTCCATCCCGTTACCCATCGCGTGGTGGGCGACCGCATCGAGGCCGGTACCTTTATCGTTGCCGGTGCGTTGATGGCCGACGATCGCGGTGTCGATGTCACGGGCTTTTGCCCCATTCACTTGGGCATGGTGCTCAAGAAGATGGAGCTCATGGGTATCGACTGCGAGCGCGTCGAGGATGGCGTCCATGTGAACCGTGCCGAGCGTATCAAGCCGGTCGACATCCAGACGCTTCCGTTCCCCGGTTTCCCGACCGACATGCAGGCGCAGATTATGGTGCTCTCCGCCCTTGCCGACGGCAGTTCTGTTATTACCGAAAACATCTTCGAGAATCGCTTTATGTTTGCCTCTGAGCTGGTGCGCATGGGTGCCGACATTCGTATCGAGAGCCATCATGCCATGATTCATGGCGTCAAGGGCTTCTCGGGTGCACAGGTTACCTCGCCCGATCTGCGCGGCGGAGCGGCCCTCGTCGTAGCGGGCTTGATCGCCGACGGGACGACCGAGGTTTCGGCTATCCATCACATCAAGCGCGGCTACGAGCAGTTTGTCGAAAAGCTGCAGGCGCTTGGCGCGCATGTCGAGCATGCTACCGTCCCCGATCCCGTCATCTACTAATACAGGTTGCCTATGTTTAATAAAAAGCCCCTCGCGGATACCACCACCCGAAGACCCTCAACTGGTGCGCAGGCCAAGATCTACAGTCGCGATAACGTGGCTCGCTATTCCGAGCGCGCTCGCCAACGTCGTCGTAGCCACACGATTCGTCACGTCGCGCTCATTGTCGTGCTTGGCGTGCTGCTGAGTGCCACTACCGCTGCCGGCCTGTGGTTTGCCACCATTATGGGCAAGCTCGGCGATTCTAATGTCATTACTGACAATCTGCGTCGGGTTCTGGTTGACACCGATGAGGCAAAGGATCCGTTCTACGTGCTGCTTCTTGGCACCGACGGCCGTCCGGGCGAGGATACGTATCGTGCCGACTCGATTATCCTGGCACGCATCGACCCCACGCAAAAGCAGGCGACGCTCATTTCCGTTCCGCGCGACACCAAGGTCGAGTACAAGGGCGAGACCATGAAGATCAACGCCTGCCATACCGTTGGCGGCGCCGAGGCCATGGTCGAGGCGGTCAACGAGCTGTGCGGTGTTCAGATCTCCCACTATGCCGAGGTCAGCTTCGACGGTATGCAGGCGCTGATTGATTCGGTTGGCGGTATCGACATTAACGCAACCGATGATGTTGACGACCCCGAGCACCTGGATATCAAGATTACCGCTGGCCAGCAGCATATGGACGGTGCCACCGCCCTTACCTATGCCCGCTGCCGCTACACCTATGCCGACGGCGATTACACGCGCATGCGCCACCAGCGTCAGGTGCTTGGCGCCCTTGCCAACCAGATTCTCAATAGCTTCGATGCCACGAAGATCTTTGGCCTGGTTAATTCGCTGTCCGATATGCTCGTAACCGATATGAGCGTTCAGGATATCGTGGCTACGGTCAATGCCATGCGCGGTATGGATGTCGACGGTATCTACTCGGCCAACCTGCCCTCGTACGCCGACGACAGCACCATGATCGACGGCGTGAGCTACGTCTTTGTCTACGAGGACGAGCTCAAGGAAATGATGGAGCGCGTCGATGCCGGCAAGGATCCCAAGGGTCCCAACACCATGGGTCTTTCCGACGGTTCCAGCTCTACGATCGGCGACCTGAACAACAACACGTCTGACGACTACGCAAACGGTACCGCAACCTCATCGGTCAGCTCTGACGATTCCGATGACTCAAGCGATTCGAGCGATTCGGACTACTACGAAGAGCCCACCGGCGACGGCAACGGCTACGAAGCCAATTATTAGGGTTACGCGGGCTTACCAGCCCGCGTAACCAGTTGACGCTGCAAACCCGCCAGAGCGGCAATCTGCCTTTCAACTTCGGCGGCATGATACAAAAACATCAAAGCCGCCGCGTTTCAAGGCACCATGCTCGCTCTGGCGGGTGT
>CAUGKA010000037.1 GCA_959599615.1 uncultured Collinsella sp.
CAGGTGTCCGAGATCGCCGAGAAACCGTGTGGCCATTGACCTAATGGGTCATGGCCACACGGTTGAACGGCGAGGTCGGGTGCCTGGGAAGCTTTACAGGAGACCGTTGTCCTGAAGGACCTTCCTAATCGCCTCGACGTTCTCGCCGGTCATGGCCTTCACCGGGCGCGGCATGGTCGGGCTGTCGAAGATGCCCATGAGGTTCATAGCGGTCTTGAAGGCGCCGACGCCACCGGCATAGCCCTGGACGCCCGAGGTGACGTCCCAGATGTGCGAAATCTCATTGAGGCGATCCTGCTCGGCCTTGACGGTAGCCCAGTCGCCGGCCTGAGCGGCCTTCCACTGGCGCACGTAGCCCTCGGGCTCAACGTTGGCAAGGCCCGGGACAGAACCGTCGGCGCCACCGAGGTAAGCGCCGTCGACAACAACCTCGTGACCGGTGAGGATGCTCATCGGATGGCCGTTCTTCTCGTTCTCCTGAACGAGATAGCGGAACGAGATGTCATCACCCGAGGAATCCTTGACGCCAGCAAGGACGCCCTCGGCGCCGAGCTTGGCAAGGAGCTTCCAGGGGAGCTTGGTGTGAACGCAGACGGGAATGTCATAGGCAAAGATGGGCAGGTCGAGCTCCTCGTGCAGGATGCGGAAGTGCTCCTCGACCTCGGTCATGCCCTGCAGGGCATAGAACGGGCAGGTGGCGACAAGCGCATCGGCGCCCAGCTCCTGAGCGACCTTACCGTGCTCGATCATGCGCTCGGTCTCGGTATCGATGATGCCGACCAGGACGGGCACGCGGTGGTCGACGACACGAACGGCCTCGGCGATGATCTGGCGACGACGCTCATCGGTGGAGAAAACGACCTCGCCCGAAGAGCCCAGGAAGAACAGGCCATCGACGCCGGCATCGATCATGCGGTTGATGCTGCGCTCAAAGGAGGCAACGTCGAGCTGGTGGTCTTCGGTATCGGGAACAACGACGGGAGGGATAACGCCGGTGAATTTCTGAGTTGCCACAAGAATCTCCTTAGTTGTCTGGCGGGCGGCCCTATGCCACCCACTCTTGTTGGCAGTGTCCAGGCCGTCTAGGCCAAAGAACACGGGTAGAACGTTTGGTTAAAAAAGTCGATGACTTCGTTTTCGAACGCGTTGATGCGCTCATGAGCGTATTTGGCATAGATGATATGCCTCCGGTCACACTCAAGACCGTTGAATACGGCAAACTGGCCCTTGGGATCACTCACGGCATCCATGAGCGATGTGCCCATGAGCACCGATCCACGCACCCGAGACGACAACGTCTCGAGGCCACCGGGAATTGGATTGGCAACCGCCGTGCAGGCGAGGCCCCGCTCGTCCAGAGCAGAAACCGCCAGCGCGACTCCGCCGCCAAGGCCCTCGCCCCATGCAAAGATGCGGTCGGGGTCCATGCCATCTAGATTGCGCGCCACCTTCGCCATCGCGCAACCCCAACGGACGCGCTTGACAAAAGCAGGAGAGGCAATCCCCTGCTGCAGCTCGCTGGATCCAATCGCCTCATCGTCCAGCGCAAGCACGGCATATCCCATGGCCGCAAACCTCGTCATGTGATGCCATCCCCGCACGGGTCGGTCGATGTCGTGAAACATCAGACATAGCGGCACAAGCTCGGATGCTCGGGCGCGACCGGCAGGCTCGATCAAACGTGCGTGGACCACATCGCCACCAAGCTCAAAGGAAACCTCGGAGTAGCGGGCATACGGATTGGCGAAATCGATCGCCGTAATACTCGGCCCGCAAACCTCAAGGTCCGAAGCGGCTATCTCTAATTCGGAAACATCCGCAGAAGCATCACCGCGCCAATCCCGGAAATCAGCGAGCCTTGACGAGACCGTTCCGGGAATCCCCACAAGGTCGGAGACAATCAGCTCATTGACATTGCTCTCGCACTTAGACATGAGCCTCCCCTCCCTTGCAGAAAAACGGAATGATCAGATCGTCAAAATCCTGAATCTCCTCGTGGCCAAAGCCTTCAAAGAACTCATGACGCTTTTCACAGGTCAGGTTGTTATAGACCGCAAACTGCGTCGCTGGCGGACAGACGGTATCGGCTGTGCCGGTGCCAAACAGCACGGGGCATTTGACCATAGGGGCAAAGTTCTTGGAATCGAAGCACGCCAGCTTGGCATAGGCTTCGTCGATACGAGTCGAGTCCTCGTCAAACCAGCGAGACCAATAGCGCAGGCCCTCGTAGGCAATGTCGTCGGCATCCAAATCCCAGACCAGGCGGAAATCCGACAGGAAGGGATAGAGGATGGCGGCGCGATTGATAAGCTCGCTGTTAAGTGCACAGGTCGCAATGCCCAAACCGCCGCCCTGCGACGCGCCGTTCACAAACACACGGGCAAGATCGATGCCCTCGAGCTCGCGAACGATGCGGCACAGGATGCGAATATCTTGGTGCAAGCGGACATAGTAGAGGTTGGCCGGATCGCCGTCGATACCGGCGACGATATGGCCCGCGACCGTTGTGCCCTCAAATCCACCAATGTCCTCGGAGGGACCTCCTTGGCCGGGGCAGTCGAGGGCGATGAGTGCCATGCCCATGCCCGCAAACGACGCCTGCTCAAACCAGCTGCGGCTTGCACCCGGATACCCATGGAACTGAAGTACCAATGGCACGGGCTCGTCCGAGACGGGTTTAAGGTACTTGGCATGCAGGCGAGCGCCACACATGCCGGTATACCAGAGGTCGAAAAGCTGGCAGGTCACGGCATCGGTGACCGATGCCGTCTCGATCGCATAGTCAAGCCCGACGGCGTCGGCCTCGGCCATGCGGTCCTTCCAAAAGAGATCGAAATCTGATGGACGGGGCATGGCGCCCCGATACCCACCAAATTGCTGTTGTAGCTCCTGAGCACTTGGCATGGCTCGTGAACCCAACCTTTCGAAATCGCAACGGAGGTGCGCCCGGCAAGGGAACCGGGCGCACGGGAGGGAAAGCGAGGCTACTCGCCGAGCTTGGGATGCAGCAGCGACGGCGCAGCACCGAGCAGCATCTTGGTGTAGGGGTCCTGAGGGTGCTGGAAGACCTGCTTGGCCTCGCCCTGCTCGACGATCTTGCCGCCATTCATAACGATGATGTCGTCAGAGATATAGCGGACCGTCTGGATGTCATGGCTGATGAACACCATGGCCAGGCCGAGCTCCTTCTTAAGGTCGGTCAGCAGGTTCAGAATCTGCGCGCGGACCGAAACGTCCAGAGCCGAGGTGGGCTCGTCGGCGATGATGGCATCGGGGTTCAACGACAGGGCACGGGCAATTGCGACGCGCTGGCGCTGGCCGCCCGAAAGCTGGCCGGGAAGAACCTCGGCGGCAGAGCTGGGCAGACCGGTGAGCTCCAGGAGCTCCTTGACGCGCTTCTCCTGCTCGGCCTCGGTACCCAGGTTGTGGACGCGCATGGGGTCGAGCAGCTGCTCGCGAACGACCATGCGGGGATTGAGCGCCGTAGCCGGATTCTGGAACACGACCGAGATGACACGGCCCATGTGACGACGGTCCTCGGCGGTACGCTTAGTAACGTCCTTGCCCTTAAAGTAGACCTTGCCGCTCGTTGGGGCCTGCAGGCCGCACATGACGTTAGCGGTGGTGGACTTTCCGCAACCGGACTCGCCGACGATGCCGATCGTCTGACCGGGCATGAGCTTAATCGTTACACCCTGGACGGCGTGAACCAGGTTGGGGTGCAGAATCGAGCCGGTACGGGTCCTAAAGGTGACGTGGACGTCATCAAGGAAGATGATCGGCTCGACGCCGTTGACTGCGGTCTCGCTCATCTACATCACCTCCGCGTGAGGGGTCAAACCATTTGCCTTGAGCACCTCGTCGGGGAGCTCGGAATAGAAGTGCTCGGTGCCGGGCACGCGCTTGAAGACCGGACGGGTGTCCAGGCCAATGCGCGGATGGCTCGAGCGGGGCGCGAAGCGATCGCCCTTGGGGAAATCGCGCGGGCTCGGAACGGCGCCGGGCACCTGGTGCAGACGGCCCGAACCGCTCTCGATGGACAGAACGGAGCCCAGAAGACCGCGGGTGTACTCGTGGATCGGGTTAGTGAGCAGCTCCTTGGTGGGCGCCTGCTCGATAACCTGACCGGCGTACATAACCGTGATGTTATGGGCGACCTCGGCGACCAGCGCCAGGTCATGCGAGACGAAGATCATGGCAAAGCCGAGCTTGGCCTGAAGGTCGTTGAGCAGCTTGATGACCTGCTTCTGGACGGTAACGTCCAGAGCGGTCGTGGGCTCGTCGCAGATGACCAGCTTCGGGTCGCGGGTAAGGGCCATAGCGATCAGAACACGCTGACGCTGGCCACCGGAAAGCTCATGCGGGTAGCTCTCGAGCGTACGCTTGGGGTCGAGGCCCACGAGCTCCAGGAGTTCCTCGGCGCTGCGGGTGCCGCCGCGCTTGGTGAGCTGCTTCATCTGGGCAGAGATGAGCATGGAGGGGTTGAGCGAGGACAGGGCGTCCTGATAGACCATAGCGATATCGGTACCGCGCAGGCCGAACCACTCCTTCTTGCTCATCTTGAGCAGGTCGCGGCCCTCCCAGAGGACCTGGCCGGAAAGGTGCTCGTCATCGTCGGTCAGGCCCATGATGGCCAGCGTGGTGATGGACTTACCGCAACCGGACTCGCCCACCAGGCCCATGGTCTGACCAGGACGGACGTCAAAGTTGACATGGTCGACGACGTTGATATCGCCGTGATGCTCAAACTGAATGCAGAAGTCACGGACCGAGAGAATCGGTTCGACAGACTCGTCGGGCACATGGCGATCGTCACGCTTGAGCTCGACATCGCGCAGGGCGCCAAGGCGAGCGGAGAGGGACTGGGCCTGCTCCTTGTAGGCGCGAACGGGGTCGGAGACCAGCAGGTCGGCCTCGCGACGCTTGGAGGAATCGGTCGGATCCAGGGCGGCGGAGGGGGCAGCGGCCATGGCGTCGGTAATGCCCTCGGAGAGGATGTTGAGCGCCAGGCAGGTGATCATGATGGCCAGGCCCGGGAACAGCGCCTGCCACCAACGGCCGGCGAGCACGCCGCCGCGGGCGTCGGCGAGGATGTTGCCCCAGGTAGCGGTGGGCTCCTGGATACCAGCGCCGATGAAGGTCAGCGAGGCCTCGAAGATGATGGCGTCGGCGACCAGGGTAACGGTGAAGACCATGATCGGGGCGATGCAGTTACGCAGAACATGCTTGATCAAAATCCACGGAGCCTTGGCGCCGGAAACGATGACCGCGCGGACATAGTCCTCGCCGTACTCGGACACGATGTTGGCGCGCACGATACGGGCAATCTGCGGAGTGTACATAAAGCCGATGGCGAAGATGATCGACGGCACGGAGTTGCCCAGGATGGAGACGAAGACGGCCGCGAGGGCGATGCCCGGGATGGACATGATGATGTCCAGGATACGCATGATCGTCTCGGAAACGGCCTTGCGCGAAACCGCCGCAAGGGCGCCCACGACCGAGCCGCAGACCAGAGCCATGGCAGTGGCGCCAAAGCCGATAATCAGCGAGTAACGACCACCGTAGAGCATGCGCGACAGAATGTCGCGACCCTTATCGTCGGTACCGAAGATAAATCCGTTGCCGGGAGCCTGGCGAGCCGTAAAAATCTCGACCGGGCTATAGGGGGCAAGAAGGGGCGCCAGAATCGCAGTCAGGGCGACCAGCACCAACACGACGGCGGCAATCTTAGAAGACAGCGTCATCTTCTTCCAGCCACCGAGCTTGAGCCCCTTGGAGGCAGCCTTCTCGAGCTGCTCGGTTTGCTTCTCTCGAATCTTTACCATAATCTACACCGTCCTGATGCGCGGGTTGATGAGCAGGTAGAGCATGTCAACCACGATGTTGATGATGATGAAGGCAAGAGCAACGACGATAACGACGCCCTGAACCAGGTTCGCCTCGTTGCCCTGAACGCCCTGCAGAATCGCGGTGCCCATGCCGGGGAGGTTGAAGATAACCTCGATGACGACGGCGCCGCCCATGAGGTAACCGATCTTAAGACCGAGGGTGGTGACCGGGGTGATCAGCGCATTGCGAAGAACGTTGATGCCGACGACGACCTTCTCGGGAACGCCGGCGCCGCGAGCCATACGGACATAATCCTTATCGAGCTCCTCGACCATGGCGGTACGCACGATACGAGTCATCTGGCCCGTCAGCGGAAATGCCAAGGCGATAGCGGGCATGATCATACGTCCCAGATAGCCAGCCGGATTCGTGGTGAAGTGAGGCAGAGCACCCGATGCCGGAAGCACCTTAAGGTAGGAAGAGAACAGCAGGATCAACAGAACGGCAAGCCAGAACGACGGGGTTGCCAAGCCGGCGATGGAAAAGACGCGGATCACTTGGTCCGGCCATTTGTCGCGATACAGTGCCGCGATGACGCCGAGTAAAAACGAAACGACCGCACCGATGGCAAGGCCGATGAAGGTCAGCTGCATCGTGACGGGCAGGGCCGTGGAGATGCGCTTGGCAACGGAGTTGCGAGCAGCACCATAGGTGCCCATGTCGCCATGGATCAAATCGCCCATATAGCGCACGTAGCGCACAGGCCAGGGGTCGTCCAGACCATACTTCTCATGGTACTCGGCAACCGCCTCGGGCGAGGCACCGTCACCCAACGCCGTGTAGGCGGGGTCGGTCTTGGAGAACGACATAAGGAAGAACACCAGGACGGTGACGCCCAATGCCATGATCGGCAGCGCCACAAGACGCCTTCCAATCAAACGTAGCAAGTTGTTCACGTTCTCTCCCCTTTCTTTTGTCGGTAGGACCAACTGGTATATGAGTACGGATACTCATTACAAGACCCGAGCGACATCGAGGTCGCCCGGGTCTTTGTTTCAACTATGAGGATACGGTCCCAACGACCGACATCCTGCATACAGACTCAAGCGAGTCTTACGCCTTGACGGTCGCAACGCCCCTGAAGGACATGCTCGTCGTGCCGATGCCCTTGAAGCCATCGAGGGCCTCACCGTTGGGCGCAGTGGACGGATCGTCCCAGGAAGCGGAGACGGTCTTGACGTGGACAACGGGGTACAGAACGGCGTTGTCGGCAATGATGTCGAAGCACTCGTTCCACTTCTTCTGCTGCTCATCGCCCTCAGCGGCAAGAGCCTCGTCCATGAGACCGTGGAGCTTCTGCCACTCAGCGGACTCCTTCCACGGGCAACGGGTCTGCATCCAGACGTTGTCGCCGTACCACCAGTTGAGCAGCAGGTCGGGGTCGGCGCCGAAGCAGGAAGGATCGCCAGGGGCAAGGAGGATATCGTAGGCCTCGCCGCCGTCGATGGCAGCGTAGGTGGCCGGCGAGGTATCGGTCTGGATGGTCACATCGAAGCCGAGAGCGTCGAGGTCATTCTTGACCTGGGCGGCCATGCCCTTAATCTGCTCGTTGTCGGTGGTGCGCAGGGTGATGGCACCCGGGGTGATGCCGGACTCCTCGATGAGCTTCTTGGCCTTCTTGGCGTCGGTCTTGTACACCGTGGAAGCCTCATGATAGTTGGTGAAGCTCTTGGGCAGGTAGCAGCTGGCAGCGGTGGCAAGGCCGGCGAAGGTGTTGCTGACCATCTTCTCGGTGTCGAGCGCATACATGACAGCCTGACGGACCTTGACGTTGTTCCAAGGCTCCTTGGCGACGTTGAACATGATGAAGCGGGTGCCGAAACCCTGAACGTTATCGATCTTGCAGCCGGCGCTCTCGAGCTGGTCGACGGCGTCAGCGGTAACGAGCTCCATAACGAGCGTGGAGCCCTCCTGCTGAGCGGTAACGCGAGCGGTGGGGTCGGTCAGGATGCTGTACTGGATCTTCTTATCCTCGGCAGCATACTCACCGTTGTACTCGGGGTTGGGAACCAGGGTGATCTCGGTATCGGAGATAGAGTCGTACATCCAGGGGCCGGAGCCGATCGGCTGCTTGGCGCGATCCTCCTCGGTCTGGGTGGCCGGGGTAACGCGGACGATGGCCAGACGATCCTTGAGCAGGGAGAAGTTGGGGACCTTGGTCTTGACCGTCACGGTGCTGGCGTCCTTGGCCTCGATGGACTCGAAGGGCTGGAAGAACGGAGCATAGGTAGCGGAAGCGGCGCAAGCGGTGTAGGAGGCAACGACATCGTCAGCGGTGACCTCGGTGCCATCGGAGAACTTGGCGCCCTTGCGGATGGTGACCTCGAAAGTGGTGTCGTCCACAGACTTGGGATCGTCGGTGGCGAGCTCTTTGAAGGTGCTGTAGTCGTGGTAATCGATGCCGTAGAGGCCCTCGACGACGTGCCAGTTAGCACCCAGGCCCACAGCGGAGCCGGTGCTGGCGGGATCGAAGCTGGACGGAGCGTAAGCGGAACCAGCGGTGATCACGCCGCCGCCACGGTTGGCGGAATCGGTGGAACCGGAAGCGGAACCCTCGTCGCTAGAGCTGCCACCGCAGCCGGTGAGACCAAGCCCTGCGACAGCAGCGACGCTGCCGGTGAGGCCGAGGAACGAACGCCTGGACATACCCTTGTTGATGATGGCCATGTCTTCTCCTATCAATAGAGAATCTTACCCGGGAGCGCCTAGACGTGCCCCCGCGCAACTTGCGGACGATATATACCTTACCTACCGACGAACCCAACTGAGGTGCCGCGCTCGGCGACCGATACATACATACGCTTGAACGGTATTTGCTACCGTTCACCGAATTCATTGACAAACGATTCGCCAGACAGTATGTATCGACGAGGTGAGATATCAGTCTTCGTCAACCCGCAGGATAGCAGGGTTGTTCACCATGGCTAGTCAAACGTTTTAGCGTTAATTAAACCCGAAATCGGCTGGTAATCGCCGTGAAATAAATGATTGAAAATCACGCAATCATGTATATCAGTTGTTTAGAGGCGTGTTTAGTTTTCGGATTGCTTTGCCGCCGCCTCGGCGCGCTCGGCATTCCATGCAACGAGCGCCTCGTGAACCGCTTTGGCGACATCGGCAGGAATGCCTCGAACTTCCGCGATCTCTTGCTCGCTCGCCGCGCGCAAACGCTTCATCGAGCCAAAATGGCGCATAAGGGCACGTTTTCTGGTGGGTCCCACGCCTGGAACGTCATCGAGTACCGAAACCGTCATGGCTTTATCGCGCAATTCGCGATGGAACGTGATGGCAAAACGGTGCGATTCATCGCGCACCTGTTTAATTAGATAGAGCGACGCGGACCCGGTCGGCAGCACGACGGGAGTCTCGTCCCAAGGCACGAAAACCTCCTCATCGGCCTTTGCCAAGCCACAAACTGGTATATCGAGCCCAAGAGCCTCAAGTTGCTTGATCGCAGCGGTCAATTGCGGCTTACCGCCATCGACAACGAGCAAATCGGGGCGCGAGCCAAAGCGCTCGTCGGCCATGCGCTCGGGAGCATAACGTCGTCCCAAAACCTCAGACATCGACACGAAGTCGTTTGCCTCGTCCAATTCGGCCTGAATTTTAAAACGACGATACTGACTCTTGTCGGCGCGCCCGTTGGTAAACACCACCATCGAGGCGACCGTAAAGGTGCCATGCAGTGTAGAGATATCGAAGCACTCGATACGCAACGGCGGCGATGGCAGCGCCAACGCACTTTCGAGCTCCAGGAGCGCTTGATTGGTGCGGTCGTCAGCGTACCCCGTTCGCATCATGTAGCGCATGAGGGCATGGCGCGCATTTTTGGATGCCATATCGAGCAGACGGTGCTTTTCGCCACGCTGCGGCCTATGGAGATGGCAGGAACGCTCACGCTTGCCCGCAAGCCACTCCCCCAGCGCTTCCGCATCCTCAAGCTCGACGGAAAGGTTGACCTCAGCTGGAATATCAGCCGTCTCGTCGTAATAGCGCTTAAGAAAGCCCGACTGGAGCTCTTCGTCGTCAACATCAAGACCCTTGTCGAGAATGAACTCGCAGGTGCGAACTGTTCGGCCCTCGCGAACGACGAAGACGCAAGCGGCGGAGATGGTCTCCTCGCGATAGAAACCGATGACATCTATATCGACACTGGAGGGAAAAACGACTTGCTGACGATCGTCCAGACCCCTGATGACCTCCAAACGACGTTTGACGCGTGCCGCGCGCTCAAAGTCGAGCGCCTCAGCGGCATCCGTCATCTCGGAGGTCAGCTCATCGACGACATCCTTGCGATGGCCCGACAAAAAGCGCTCGACACGCTTGACGTTCTTGGCATAGTCTGCCGGGGAAATCGCGCCGACACACGCACCCGGGCCACGCCCGACATGGTAGTCAAAGCAGGGGCGCCCGTTTTGCGCGCAAATCATATTGACGATGTCTTCCTCGCCCTTGTGGGACTCGACGATACGGCGACAACGACGCCACTCCGCACAGGATGCGGAGCAGATGGGGATAACCTTGCGCAGCGTATCTATCGTCTCACGTGCCGCGCGGCTATCGGTATAAGGTCCAAAATAGCGCGTTCCCGGCTTATGACGCTCACGCGTGTATTTGATAGCGGGATACAGGTCGCCCTTTGTAATGGCGATAAAGGGGTAGCTCTTGTCATCCTTGAGGTCGACGTTAAAGTACGGATGGTACTGACCAATCAAATTGCGCTCGAGCACCAACGCCTCGTGCTCGGTCTCCACCACGATATAGTCAAAGCTCGCCACCAGCTGCATCATCAGCGGGATCTTCTGGCGCTCGTCCTGCAGCGTCACGTACTGACGCATACGGGCGCGCAGGTTTTTCGCCTTGCCCACGTAGATGACATCGCCCTTGGCGTCTTTCCAAAGGTAGCAGCCGGGCTGCGTGGGAACGCGCGAAACCTGCTCGGCAAGCGTTGGAATGTTGTCGTGACCGGCCACGCGCACCTACTTGCGACGAATCAGCGCCGAGACCTCGGGCATCTTAAGGACGACGGCAAGGCCAAAGGTAACAGCAAGCGAGACGACACCCGCAACGCAAACGTAGCCAAGAGTAATCAGAATCGAGCCGCCAAGTGCCCCGACAAAGTGCTCAAGCGCCCACATGACGCCGGCGCCTGCGGCAGCACCCAGGCCACCGAGCAAAAGGCCAAAGAAACCGCCATGCAGGATAGATTTAACCTGAAGACCACGCAGACGACGACGCAGCCACCACAGCGAGCAACCGACCAAGATCACGTAGTCGACGACATACGAAAGCGCGATTGCCGGCATACCGAAGCCCAGCACAACGCCAAACAGCAGAACCGAGCCGGCCTGGCCGATGGCGGAATACAGACAATAGCGGCTATAGGGCTTCATGTCGAGCAAGGCAGAGAAGCTCTTCTGCATCAGCACGACCACGCCGTAGAGCGGCAGGGAAAGTGCCAGGTAGATAAGGAACTCCGACACCAGCGCCACACCGGACTCATCGAACTTGCCAGCGCAGTAGATCATGTTGAGCGGACGCGCGAAGACAATCAGGTACAGCGCGAATGGAATCAGGAAGAACAGCATCTGGGCGACGCCACGCGAAATGCCCGTGCGGACGCTGTCGTAATCCTTCTCCTGTGCGTCGTGAGAGAGCTCGGTATAGAGCGCCGTCGAAAGCGAGGCGGCAATCAGCGCGTAGGGCAGCGTGTACCACAGGCGCGCATAGGCGATGACGGAAGGACCAGTCTCGGGCTGGACCACCAGCGCAGCAGCGTTGGTGATAGAAGTCGAGACAAACATGCACACCGTGGCGAGCAGCGTCGGGATACCGAGCGCAATCGTCTGGCGCAGTGCGGGGTCCTTAAAGTCGATATGGATATGGGGATGCACGCCGTGCTTGCCAAGCGCGGGGATCTGACATGCCATCTGAACAAAGACACCGAGGGTCGTACCGGCCGCAATCAAGATGATGCCGGCACGTTCGCCAAACTGTGCGGACACGGGCGCAAAGCCCATAAAGCTCGCAATGACGATCACATTGTTGAGGACCGGGGCAAACGTCGACCAGAAGTAGTCGCGGTGTGCGTTGAGGACGCCCGAAAACACCGAGCCCAAACCATAAAACAGAATCTGGATGGCAAAGAAACGGAACATGAACGCAGCGGTATCCATGCTGCCGCCGTCACCCGAAAGGAACGATTGCGTCCAGATAAAGCCCGGGGCGAACACGGTCCCCAGCAACGAAATGCCACCCAGCACCAATAGCAGAATACCGAGCAGGTTGCCCACGTACTCGTTAGAGGCCTCGCGACCCTGCTCACGCCTCACGCCCATGTACACGGGCAAAAACGCCGTCACGAGCATGCCGCCCATCACGAGTTCGTAGAGCATATTGGGCAGGTTGTTGGCGACCTGATAGGAAGACGAGAGCAGCGACATGCCGATAGCGGCCGCCATTGCCCACGTGCGGATAAAACCGGTGACGCGAGACACGATGGTCAGGATGGTCATAAGCCCGGCGGAACGACCAACCGTGGAGTAGTCCGACGAGCCCATGTCGTCAGCGTCGTCTCGCGACGAAGAAGCTTCGGATGAGGGTGTCTGAGGCGCAGATTCTTTTGCAAAATGAGCTCCGCACTTCAATTCTTCCTGCGGCATCGCTCAGTCCTCTCTCGTAATCGGGGCGACCGTCGCCCCGCAAAATGCAATTAAATCATCAGGTGCAAGCTCAAGCTGATAACCACGCTTGCCTCCCGAAATAAAAATGGTATCCCAAAGGACACATGTCTCATCAATGAGCGTCCGGTAGCGTTTTTTCATACCGACCGGACTGCAGCCGCCGCGAACGTAGCCAGTCGCCGCAAGCAAATCCTTCACATGCATCATGGCCAAGGACTTCTCCCCCGCGGCACGCGCGGCGGACTTTAGATCGAGCTCGTCGGCAACAGGGATGCAGCACACGACGTGGTCGTTGGACGGCGTCACGCAGACCAAGGTCTTAAATCCTTGTCCGGGCTCCTCGCCAAGCTGCTCCGAAATCGCGACCCCCAGGCCCGCCGACTCATCACCATCGTCTTCGTACGTATGTAGAACATAGGAAATGCCGGCGCTTTCCAGCTCGCGCATCGCATTGGTTTTTGGCGTCTTTACAGCCTTTGCCATGGCATATCCTTTCCCTCGCATTCGGACGCAAGGATTAAGTATATGTCCAATTCGGCTGTATACGTCACTTCGACACAGCAAGCGCCATCGAATCACAAGGAGTCGATGGCGCCCATAAACTGAATCGCCTATTTATTGAGCATCAAGTTGAGCCTGACGCTCCCGGTCACGCCTGAGCAACGGCGCCAAAAACTTGCCCGTATAACTCTGCGGACGGTCCGCAACCTGCTCCGGTGTGCCCGAAACCACGACGGTTCCGCCGCCGTTACCGCCCTCGGGGCCCATATCGATCAGGCGGTCGGCAACCTTGATGACATCAAGGTTGTGTTCAATCACCAGCACCGTGTTGCCCGCATCGACCAAGCGCTGCAGCACATCGAGCAGCTGGCGGACGTCCTCAAAATGAAGGCCGGTCGTCGGCTCATCCAAAATATAGAACGTCTTGCCCGTCTGGCGTCGATGAAGCTCCTTGGCGAGCTTCACACGCTGCGCCTCGCCGCCCGAGAGCGTCGTAGCGGGCTGGCCCAGGCTCACGTAGCCCAAGCCTACATCGTACAGCGTCTGGAGCTTGCGCTTAATCTGCGGGATATTCCCAAAGAAGGCCAGTGCCTCGGTGACGCTCATGTCGAGCACGTCCGAGATGGTCTTACCACGGTAGGTGACCTCAAGCGTCTCGCGGTTATAGCGTTTGCCGCCGCAGACCTCACAGGGGACATAGATATCGGGAAGGAAGTGCATCTCGATCTTAATTTGTCCGTCGCCCTTGCATGCTTCGCAGCGACCGCCGCTCACGTTAAAGGAGAAACGTCCCGGCGAGTAGCCGCGCGCCTTCGACTCCGGCGTACTCGCAAACAGCGCGCGAAGATCATCCCACAGGCCAATGTACGTAGCAGGGTTGGAACGCGGCGTGCGGCCAATCGGCGACTGGTCGATATCGATAACCTTATCGATACACTCGATGCCCTCGATTTTCTTATACGGACCCACAGGGCGCGTCGAACGGTGAATGGCATTCGTAAGGGCAGGTGCGATAGTGTCGGTAACCAGGGAGCTCTTACCCGATCCCGACACGCCGGTAACGACCGTAAGCGTACCAAACTCGATCTTGGCGGTAACGTTTTTGAGGTTGTTGGCGCGAGCGCCCGTAATTTTAAGGCAGCCACGACCGGGCTTGCGCC
>CAUGKA010000038.1 GCA_959599615.1 uncultured Collinsella sp.
TCCGTATTGTATCGATGACGAGTCAAATTGCAATTGCGCTATAGCTGGCAAAAGAGAATTCAGAGAGCCGAATGCCACACCACTAGAAATATCGATTAAGAGGAAACCAATTGCCAAGTGCTTCGCGCTAAGATCACTAAATGCAGTCCTGTATTTTTCATTTTTGCTTATCACCTCTTTATCATTAACCTCGATAACCGACGGAACATCTCGCAGCAACCAGAACGACGCGGCAAAAGAAAGCGCGTCTAATGCAAGAACAGCCTCCGCCCCAAATTGAGCGACAACAAAACCGCCGGCAACTGGCCCCAGAACCATCATCAAATTCTGCAGAAACCCAAACGAATTATTAATTACGTCGCGATTGATACTATTCGTATTGGCTCTTAACAACGAGTAAAAGCAGGGCATTTCAACCGTTCGGCAAAGCGATACCGCGCACGTAATAGCAAACATACTCCATTTACTATCAACAAAAATATAGCAAACGAATAATCCCGCGCGAATTAAGTCTGCCAATCTCATGGCCTGCAGTGTCCCGATACCCATCTTCTGAGGCAGCTGCGCGAGCGCAACTGAAAACAGAGAGGGGGCAAATCTGCAGCAGACCATCAAAGCAGTTGCAGAAACATCGTGAGTTACCTCGTAAATCAGCATTGGCAAAGCAATATTCGCACACCAATTGCCTATTTCGCTTATCCCTCTAGCAATATATAGGACCCGAACCGGACGGCTAGCTCTCAATACCGTGAACATCACGATTAACCTCGTATTTCAGGCCTCGTTCATCCCTTAATAGGAATCCATAATCAACCAGGTACCGCCTCAACACGGCATAATCAGGATAGAGCTGTGACAGCACACGATTAACCTGAAGCTCCGTATAACTTGTATTTAATTCAAAGAAAGAGACGGCCCATAGCAGCATGATTCTTTTATAGCTTTCCTTTTTAGGAATTGAAACCAGCTCGCCATTCTTGAGAAATCGTTTTTTAAAGTCTATTAGCTCATCCATTCACATCCTCCATTTCATACGCATCTAATACTAAAAATGCATACGCTTTAGGTCATCGCATTCGGCTTCTTTATTCGAACTAAACTCGAACTAATCCAAATTATTTGCTCAAACACTCTTCGAAAGCTCGTTTTTCACTCTGAGTAAAATGCCCTTCCCAGTCAGTCCACGAACAGGAAGGCAACTCACAACGAGCGGAGTCGAAGCCCTCTGCCGTCGGTCGCTCAAAATGCACGATAACCTTTTCGATATCGCCATCTGTAATCAGGTCAGAATGAATGACCTCGGTACCGTCTTCGAATGTCATATACGGGTACATCACGTAAACCACCTCGTAATCGTAAGTCCAGTTTAGCATCAAGCTATTTCGCCAAAGACAGCAAGCCCCCCTTGATGAGTTGATGGTATCTGTTAAATGTCACGTACGATTCACATCTGGTGGGTACCCTGATGGCTACACGAAACGAAGCAGATTTACACCGGGAGGACCCCGTATGACAACCAAGTACACCGACGCGCCGCGCACGCGCGTCATGACACCGGCCGCGCTCAACAACGGCGTTCACGAAAACCATTCCATCGGACAGACCATGGCCATCGCGCCCAAAAAGGGTCTGTTCGACGATATCTCCATTCCCCAAATCATCGCCGGCGCCGCAGCTGCCGCCACGAGCGTCGCGCTTGCTTCCAAGATCGGCATCGCTGGTTCAGTAATTGGTGCCGCCGTGAGCTCGGTCATCACCGTTGTGTCCTCGCAGGTCTACCGCCACTTTATCTCTGCCAGCGCCGAAGCAATCAAGGGCACGCATGCCGCTGTCGACTACCCTACCGGCGCCTACGAGCCCGTTGAGCCCAATGTCGAGGAGCACCTAGGTGGCGCCGCAACCACGCAGGAGATGCGCCAGGTTGCGGGACGCGCGACCACGGCGCGCGTCGCTCCCAACAGCCTGCGCGCCAAGGCGGCGGCCGAGCGCAGCCAGACGCAAAAGAAGGTCATCATCTTCTCGATCGCTATCGCCATAGTCGCGGTCATCGCCTGCGCCGGCGCCATCCTTATCACCACTGCCGGTGAGGGTCTGGGCGAGCGTCCCGAGCCGATCCTTTCGTCGCGCACGACCGAGAGCGATGCAGATGGCGACACCCAGTCGCAGGATCAGCAGGCAAAGACGGACGATACGCAAGACAGTTCTACCTCTGCCAATTCATCCTCGAACACCCAAAACCAATCGCAGGGCACCGATTCCTCTACGGCCAACAGCAGCACGCCGTCCGGCACGACCGACTCAAGCCAAACGACTGACGGTTCGCAGCCGAGCACGGGCGACCAGACGAGCGACAGCACTTCGGGAACGGGCACAGCAGACAGCAGCAACACCAACAGCTCGAACAGCTCGAGCGGAACCGCGTCCGGCACGGCATCCGACAACTCGAGCCAAGGCACGGCATCGGGCAACTAAGCACATTTGCCTCTCATAGATAACCGACCTGTATAACGGGCGCGAATCGACAGCGGTTCGCGCCCGTTTGCCTTGGGCGCCGCCATGGCGAGCGCCATGCGATGGTAAGATGCTTTACATGTGTAAAGAGGAGATTTGCCATGAGCAAGACAATAGTTAGGCCCACGCTTTCACTGGGCAACCACATCTATCTGTATCGCCTGCTGCGCGATGCGATTGGATGCGGCAAGCAAACGTTTATGACGCAGGTCGAAGAGGCGCTCGCCGCTGGCGACATGACTGCTTATGACCTGGGCTTCGAGTCCACGCGCGAGTTGCTCGAAGAGCTCGACGACTGCATTAAGCTGACTGTCTTTAAGGGCGGTCGCCTGTATGCCACGGTCATCGCCAACGAGGCATGGGATGCCGCACTTGCCAAGGGCGAGGACAAGCCCAAGACCGCCAAGGGCGCCAAGCAGTCGTACAAAAAGAAGAAGCGCGGCGAGAAGGACCTCAAGGCCGTGCGCCCTAAGCACGTTAAGCGTCCCGAGCCCGAAGCCGTGACTGAAGCCGTGCCGGAGCCCGAGGCAAAGGTCGAAGTTGTTCTTGAGGTAACAACGGAGGTCGAAACCGAACTCGCCGACATGACCGATCCCGAAGTCATGACTGAGCAGGAAGCCGCTGCGGAGCTCAACGAGGCATCCAAGTCGACAACCGAAGAGGCGGCTGGCCAGCCCGAGGCGCCCGTGTTCCAGAACCACGATGTCTTTGGCGACAACACCGAGGACAATCAGTCCGACGAGCTCGCGGATCAAGATGCTGCCGAGGCAACACCGGAGCCCGAGGCGCCCCAGCCTGCCATCTCGCTCACGGTTGTCTACGACCCCGAGAACGCCAACGCCGGCATCACCACCATGGTATCCACGCCGGTCGAGGCCAAGTCGAACGTCGAGGCAGAGGACACTCCGCAGGCCGATGCCAAAACCGGGACCGAAGACACGTCCATCTCCGTGGAACCGACAGATTCCATAGCTAAGCCAGAAGCGGCATCTGAGTCTGCGCCTGTCATTGAGTCCGCATCCGCACCCGCCTGTGACCAGGCTCCCACACCTGCACCGACTCCGGTCCCCAATTCAGCACCGGCCCCCGCTCCCGCAGCACCGACCATCCCCGGGGACTTCCCCATCGATTTCGCGACCGAGGTCTTCTGCCCTAGCCCGCTGCTGCACCAGCTGTCGACCTATCTCCCCTACGGCGCTGACACCCTCGGCATCGTCGGCGAGTACTACTGGATCGCTCGCGAGCGCGGTACCATCGAGGCCGGCCGTAACCGCGCGAGCTTCCCCCTGCGCTACACACAGGCCGGCAAACGCCACGAAGTCACCGTACGCATTCGCCGCAACACCACCGGCGGCCTCGGAGCCACCTGGGCCATCGACAAGGTCGAAGCCCCGGTCGAGTAAAAAACGGCCTCGGATAGCCAATTGACCATCCGAGGCCGTTTGAATTCAGGCCTTTTAGTTGTCATCGGCGCATATAGACACCAGAGAAGCAAGCTCATCCTCAAGTTGCGGAGCAAAGTATCTAAAAGAAACCTGCGCTCCAGTCGGTATCGACTCAATCATATTCGCAGCATTATCTGAAACTCGGTACGATGCAGTTTCACCTGTCTTCAAATCCTCTATTGAGCAGACAGCGTCTTCAGCATCAATCGACCTAAGCACGCCTTCTCCTTGTAACATCACATCGGCATGCCCGCCAGCTATTTCTAATGAACCTGAGTCTGTCGCAGTCACTTCTCCGGAACCTCCGCGCGATATCTCTTCCTTTGTTGAACAGCCCACCAATGAAGCCATCAGCACCAAAGACAGAGCTAGACGAATCGCCCTACTTCGAAAAAGTCGTTCCATAAGTCCACGCATAATAGCTCTGATCATACTTCAGGAAGGATAAAGATGAATTCCAGCCGTCCGCTATGCCAATCATCTGCCTTGTCTCTCCAGTTTTCTTACCAGTAAGTGTGGCGTAAGCCTCCGCTGTTACAGAATGGGCTGATCCGTTGTACAAACTCGCATGTAAAACATTCGGTCTATTAGAGTTAATCTCATTTTGAATGCTCGCGATAGCCGGAGAGGAGACAGTGCGGGCGATAAGAGTACTTCCTCTGCTTGCGCAGTAATTTGTAAACCCCGTTGCACAGGTTGATATCGGCGTTCCGCCCAAAACAACGCCGGGAACAGTCTGTTCTTCATCGGAAAGAGCATGGGTATTGGTGTAATTCCATATCTGCATATATTGCGAAGGGTCGCTATATAAATTGGCAATGCCATACAGTTCCGCAACGTTCGAAAAAGCTGTCACCATACAAGCATAGTGGGCAGTAAGCCTCTTAATCTCGCTTTCATCATATGACATAAACTGAGAAATGGAACGAAATCCAGATACTGTGTAATCCTGCATTTGAGTTGCGTAAATTACGACATCGTTCCAGCTTGAAGGTTTATTCGATAAAACGACAGGCCGTCCTTCTATGGAAACAGCCGGGATTGTTCTTCCGCAATTTGTTGTTATTGAACCGTCCAAAGATTGCACACCGAATTCGAATGGATTGATCATTACGACTGGGTTATTGAAAGAATAAGACTCAACACCAAGATCTCCTCCCCGATCCATAGGGCTGACTAAGCCGTCTCCAAAACGATATCCCGTAAGTATTTCATCATCTGAAGCATCTAAAACCAAATAGCCCGCGGCTCTATTGAATGTCACAACCGGAACAATGTAGCCAAGCGGGGACCCATCAACGTCTACAAAAGGAATAGGGTCAGAAGGCGTATACGAAGAGCCGAGGAGTCCCTTTATATATTTATCGGCAAGCTCTTGCGCAATTTCTGAAGTAAATTGTATCTGCTCACCATCAATATTGCCCGTCGAAGCAAAAACCTCTTTCGGACGTGCGGCTAAGGCGACAATTGAAGACGCGACAAGTTGCAGAAAACGACGACGCGAAAGCATATGTTCTTCTTTCTAGAGGAGCGACTTATAAGATACTCCTATTCTATAACCTTTTTTGTAACGTTACAGCACTGGTTATATTTCAATTCGATTTGCTTATGTCCTTGTAACCCAATACGTCTTTACGTTTTAAACGGAATTAGAAAATCGCTCATAGCAAAAACGGGCTTTAATCCCAAAGAGATGACTTTGATTATGAATCAAACCAGCAGCCAGGGCATAGCTGCAGTGCAATTGCTACAAGAAAGGCCGCCCTTGCTGGCGGCCTTTCTACTTGCTACTAGTCACGCGTGAGCTTGCGGTGAATACGATGCGGCTGGGCTGCGTCCTCGCCCAAGCGCTCGATACGGTTGGCCTGATAGGCCTCGAAGTTCCCCTCGAACCAATACCAGTTGCCCGGATTCTCGTCGGTGCCCTCCCACGCCAGAATGTGCGTGGCGACGCGGTCCAGGAACATACGGTCGTGGCTAATGACCACCGAGCAGCCCGGGAACTCGAGCAGCGCCGCCTCGAGCGAGGACAGCGTCTCGACGTCGAGGTCGTTCGTGGGCTCGTCGAGGAGCAGCAGGTTGCCGCCCTGCTTGAGCGTAAGCGCCAAGTTCAGACGGTTGCGCTCGCCACCGGAGAGTACGCCAGCGCGCTTCTGCTGGTCCTGGCCCTTAAAGCCAAAGCTCGCCACATAAGCACGGCTCGGAACCTCGGTCTCGCCGACCATCATGTGGTCCAGGCCGTCCGAGACGACCTCCCACAGGTTCTTATCGGGGTCGATGCCGGAACGGTTCTGGTCGACGTAAGAAATCTTGACGGTCTCGCCCACCTCGAGCTCGCCCGAAGTCAGCGGCTCCAGACCCACAATCGTCTTGAACAGCGTGGTCTTACCGACACCGTTGGGGCCGATGACGCCCACGATGCCGTTGCGCGGCAGGGTGAACGAAAGGTCGTCGATGAGCACGCGACCGTCGAATTCCTTGTGCAGGTGATGGGCCTCGAGCACCTTGTTACCCAGACGCGGTCCAACGGGAATGCGGATGTCGGTCCAGTCGAGCTTCTGGCTTGCGCGGGCCTCGGCCTCCATCTCCTCATAGCGAGCCAGACGGGCCTTGTTCTTGGCCTGACGGGCCTTGGGCGAGCTGCGCACCCACTCGAGCTCGGCCTCCATGCGCTTAGCAAGCTTGGCGTCGCGGTTGCCCTGCGCCTCGATACGGGCGGCCTTGGTCTCCAGATACGTGGAGTAGTTGCCCTTGTAGGGATAAAGGTGACCGCGGTCGACCTCGCAGATCCACTCGGCAACGTTATCCAGGAAGTAGCGATCGTGTGTGACGGCCAGCACCGCGCCCTGGTAGTTGTGCAGGAAGTGCTCGAGCCACAGGATCGACTCGGCGTCCAGGTGGTTGGTGGGCTCGTCGAGCAGCAGCAGGTCGGGAGCCTCGAGCAGCAGCTTGCACAGGGCCACGCGGCGGCGCTCGCCGCCAGAGAGTACGTTAACCGGCATGTCAGAATCGGGCAGCTGCAGGGCGTCCATGGCCTGGCCGAGCTTGGAATCGATATCCCAGCCGTCGGCGGCATCAATCTCGTCCTGGAGCTTGCCCATCTCGGCCATGAGGGCGTCCATGTCGCAATCCGGGTCGCACATCTCCTCGCCGATCTTGTTGAAGCGATCGACCTTGGCGATCATATCGCCAAACGCCATGCGCACGTTCTCGATGACGGTCTTGTCGTCGTCGAGCGGCGGCTCCTGCTGCAGGATGCCCACGGTGTAGCCGGGGGTGAGCCTGGCATCGCCGTTGGAGACTTCCTCAATGCCGGCCATGATCTTGAGCAGGGTCGACTTACCCATGCCGTTGGGGCCCACGACGCCGATCTTGGCACCGGGATAGAAGCTCAGGGTCACGTCGTCAAGAATCACCTTGTCGCCATGGGCCTTGCGAGCCTGATACATCTGGTAGATAAACTCCGCCATTTGCCTGTTTTATCCTTTCTACCTGCTGTTTCCCTATTCTTGATTCGCTTTAGTAGAAACGAAATGAGGAAACCAGCTCTGAAACGTAACGAAAAAGGGGCATGGTTGCCCACACCCCCTAATACTACCTGGGAAAAGTCCCCCGGAACATACTATGAACTGCGTACGCTAGTTTTCCGCAACCTTAACGAGCGGCTCGCTGCGATTTGCGCCACAGCAGATACGAATAGACGTAGGCAGCTCCGGCCGAACCAAACGCCAGAACCGCAATCACCGCGGCGACGACTTCGCTCGACAGCACGCTGCCCGCCACGCCCATCACGATCAGGCCAACGCCCAGCACCATAAAGCAGGCGCCGCCAAAACGCTGCGTACGGCGCCAGTTCTCGGGATCGGCAAGCGCCCAAGGCGTCTTGATACCGAGCGTATAGTTCTGCTTCACACGCGGCAAGTAGTTGCCTACGCCGATGAACAGCAAACCGATAGCACCGGAAATCAGCACGTTGACCGAACCGACCGCCGGCACCACGCCCCAGACCGTAAGCTCACCCAACCAGCTTATGACACACATGAACAAGGTGAAGGCGATTACGAAGCCCTGATAGAACTTGCCCGAGGTTCGATATGCCTCACCTTTGGGGTCAATGCGTGGCACCACGTAGAACATTGCAAGAAGTGCCAGAGGCAGCACGCCGAGCGCGGAGGCCATCCAGCTAGGGCCCCAACCGTCGACGGCGCCGTTCGCTCCCCAGTGCGTGGGAATCTGTGCAGGCAAGCTCGGCATCACCATAAGGTGCGCCGCGACATTAATAGCGCAGACCACAACAAGCATGGCCCATACACGCGGCGATACCCCCGTGGCGTGAATGCCCTTGTTTTCGTTATTCATCCTCATCACCTTCAGTGTCTGTAAAGCCCATAAACCAGCCAATCAAGTCCTGCATGACGGTGGTGTTTAAGCTGTAAACGATGTTTTGGCCATGGCGCTCGTCGGTCACCAACCCGGCGTTTTTGAGCGTCGCCAAATGATGGCTGAGCGACGGCTTGCTAATGTCAAAATGCTCGGCAAGCTCCCCGGCCGTGCAATTGCCCTCGCGCAGCAGTTCCAAAATGCGCCGCCGCGTAGGATCGGCCAGCGCCTTAAAACCCTCTCCCGGCATAGAACCTCCTCTCGCTATCTCTCGCGACGTGCACACTATACTCGATATTTAGATGTTTGTCTAACTATCTAATCTTGTACTCAAAAAAATAGCCGCCTCCGCGTAATGCGAAGACAGCCACTTCTCACGCTACAAACGTGTTTTGGAGTTGGCCAACCCGCTGCAACGGGTGCCATCTGCTTCATCTTATGCGAATCCCGGTCCCATTTCAACAAGCCTCAAGGGCTCAAATGGAATCGCGATAATACCTATAATGACGATAGCTAAACACGACCCGCTTCCCCATCGGAGGATATCTATGACCGAATCAGCAGCCGCAGCTCCCGTCGAGACACGCGACACCAAGCTCGAGATCATCATGGGCCGCGAGGCACTCGACAAGCTCGCCAACGCCACGGTGCTGATACTCGGCTGCGGAGGCGTGGGCTCTAGCTGCTGCGAGGCACTTGCCCGCGGCGGCATCGGGCATTTTGTGATTCTGGACAAGGACACCATCGCGCCCAGCAATATCAATCGCCAGGCCATCGCCTTTCACAGCACCGTCGGCAAGCGAAAGGTCGATGTTATGGAAGCCATGATCCACGATATCAATCCCGCCACCACCGTCATCAAGCGAACTGAATATCTGCTGAGCGACAACATCGATGATTTCTTCGCGAGCGTTTTGGAGCAGACGGGCGGCAAGCTCAACTACGTCGTCGACGCCATCGACACCATCTCGGCCAAGCTCACCATTGCCAAATATGCTCAGGACCATGACATCCGTTTGGTTAGCTCCATGGGCGGGGCCAACAAACTCCATCCCGAGTGCCTCCGCTTTGCCGACATCTTTGATACGGTACGTGACCCCATGAGCCGCATTATGCGCAAAGAATGCAAGAAGCGCGGAATCAAGAGCCTACACGTACTGTTTAGCTGCGAGGAATCGGTTAAGACACAGCCCCGCGACCCTTCCAACATCCACGAGCGCACCGAGCTGGGAACTGCCAGTTTTATGCCGCCCATCATGGGTCAAATGATTGCCGGCGAGGTTATCCGCCAGATCGGCGGGCGCGGCACCGAGCGCGTACGCTCCGATGGCCAGCGCCTGGACTAGCAGGATGTCCTGCGATGGAACCGCGATTCTTTGACACGCATTGTCATCTTGATTTGATGCTCAGCCCCGATGCTGCAGCCAGCGAGTCGGCGGCGTTGGGTCTGGGGCTCTTTGACTGCGGGGTCGACCCACGCGACTTCGCGGCAGCAAAAAAGCGGGCCAGCCGCCACCCAAACATTATCGCGGGCGCCGGCCTCCATCCCTGGTGGCTCGCCGACGGCCGCTGCGGTCCTGCCGAAGTCAATCTGCTTTGCGAAGTTGCTGCCCAAGAGCGCTATATCGGCGAAGTCGGACTCGACTTTTCCGCGCGCTTTGCTGGAAGTGAGCTGCTACAAATACAGGCACTTAACCGGCTCTGCGATACACTCGTGCAGCATCCTCTTACCGGGCGCGTGATATCAATTCACGCCGTTCGTTCAGCGGGAGCCGTACTGGACGTCCTCGAATCGCATGGACTACTCATCCCAAACTCCGACTCCCTCGTTATCATCTTCCACTGGTTTAGCGGCACTTCGGACGAACTCGTCCGCGCGCGTAATGCGAGCTGTAATTTTTCCGTCAACGAACGCATGCTTGCGTCTAAACGTGGACGTGAATATGCCCGACAGATTCCACTCGACCGTCTACTGCTCGAGACCGATGCGCCGGCCGAGCCAAACACAGAAACAAGCGCGCAGTCGCTCATCAGATCGCTCACAAGGACCTCGGAACACATCGCCTCACTCAAAAACTGTGACATAAAGCGCATCGAATCGGCAGTTTTAGCAAATGCGCACTCTGTATTTGACCTTCGCTAACCCCTGTGGGCAAAAAATGCCAAGGGACATGCGAATCACACAACGCAGCCCCTATTGGAAGGCAGTACAATTCGGCAGCATTACACCAATTCGTGCATGAGATCACAGTTGCGTGCATACAATTCGTCAAAGATATGACGACGCGACGCATATAACTCGTGGGCAGCCATATCGGGCACGATTGTTTGCGCAACGCCAAGGACTTGGGCGAGTTCATCCCATGATGCATAGGCGCCACCTGCGAGAGCTGCCATGATGGCATCACCGAAGCATGCGCCCACCGTAACCTTGGCAACCGAGACCTCGCGCCCGTATACGTCGGCGATAGCCTGCATCCAAACTGGATTCTTGGTTCCACCTCCGACAAGCATAATGCGCCCAATTGGCAGTCCATGCTCTCGCTCGATAATGTCGACATGGGATGCAACGGTATACGCGACGCCTTCCAAGGCGGCGCGAACCATATGGGCTCGCGTATGCCTTCCGGTCAGGCCAAAGAAGACGCCACGCGCCTCGGGATCGTTGAGCGGAGTACGCTCCCCCGCAAAGTACGGCAGACACACGAGCCCATCGGCACCCGGCGCCACATCGGCGGCATCATGCGCCATAACCGAATATGCATCGGGGCCACCGTGGCCCTCGGCCTCCACGGCGTCGCGATACAGCTCTTGGCGCAACCACGATGTGAGCGCACCCGCCGTATTGGTCCCCGCGCAGATCCCGTAAGTTCCGGGAATGATAAACGTCCCTGGCCACAGGCGGGCATCATCGACCATATGATCAGCTAGGTAGATGAAATACGCCGTGCTCCCCAACTGAACCATCATATCGCCGGGACGAAATACACCCGTCGAAATGGCCTCGGCACCAGAGTCGCCCGTTCCCACTAAGACAGGTGTCCCTGCCGCGAGCCCTGTCGCCTCAGCCGCGCGCTGCGTAATCACCCCGGCAATATCGGTAGCCGACATTACCTCCGTCATCTGGTCAGGCCGGCAGAAACGAGCACATTCCCGAGCATCAACCTTCCAAGTGTAGCGGTCGTATAGGGGAAGAAAATCCTCCGCCAAGTAACGGTCCATCGTAAAACGCCCCGTCAACTTTGCGCATAGAAACGATGATGCCGTCAGGAACTTCGCGGCACGTTCGTGCACCTCGGGCATATTCTCCTTAAACCATAAGATCTTGGGAGCAATATCTGATGAGCAGGGATCGTGCCCGAAAAGTTCGCGTGCGCGACCTGACCCATATTCGGAAAGGAGCTCGTCAATCTGCGGCTTCGAACGTGCATCGACTCCATACAAAATCGCGGGCGCCAGCGCGTTGCACTCGGTATCGACCGGCACACAGTCGCAACCCAATGCGGAAAGGCCCACGCATCCGATCTGCGCCGCGTTAACCCCCGATCGCATCACCAGCTCGCGCGACAAGCGGCAAAAATCGCCCCACCAAACTGCCTCAGCATCATGCTGGTACCATCCATCACACGGGTTGTCCGTCTCATGTCCACAAGAGGCTTGGCAAACGATGTTGCATCGATCATCGATTAAAACGCCTTTAGAGGCGCTTGTCCCAATATCAATACCCAGATAGAGCGCCATAGGTGCCTACTCCCCTCGCGCCGTACGAGCGGCAGCCATAAAACGAACCACCCGCTCAACATCAACCGGGGCATCCAGCTTTCCGTCGCGCTTTAAGCACGTGCCGACAAACGCGCCATCGTAGTGAGCAAATACGTCAGCCACGGTATTTTCGCGACAACCGGTGCCACATACCACGGGCACTTCGCCAACACGCTCGCGGACCTCGTCGGCAAGCTCGCCCGAAGCGCCACGACCGGCAGCCGAACCGCCGATGACTATCGCATCCGGTAGGCAATTAAAGAGAAGTGAATCGGCAATGTCCGCGGTCGTGCGGTCGTTGAGATAAACCTCGCCCTCGCTCGTGATGAAGTGAAAAAGCTTGAGGTCGTCCAAGCGCAGCGCCGCCTTGCGACGCATGGTGTGAGCGAAATCTCGGTTAATCAGCCCGAGATCACCGGCCCAGGCACCGCAAAAATTGCAGCGCGTGAACTGCGCGTCGACGGCAGCGCACAGCTCGATTGTGGCATCACCATCGTAAATTGCCTCAGCTCCCCAAGGAGTCGACAGATCATGGGACAGAGCCCCGATTACATAGCCCATCGATGCAAGGGTTGAGGGAGAAACATGCTGCTCATAGGGCATCGAGAGCTCATTGGTAATCAAAATGCCATCGACACCGCCCTGCTGCAACGCCTCGAGATCGCGCTTGGCGGCTTCCACGACCTGCGATACGCTTCCGCCCGGGTAATACAGCGGATCGCCCGGCAGAGGACGCAGGTGCAGCATTCCGATAACCGGCTTTTCGTTCTTGAACATCGAAGTTAGAAACGATATAACGTGCTCCTTCATAGGGTTATTGCAGGGACGTTACTCCCCCAGCACCTCGACGTACACTTTTCGCTTCTGCGGACCGTCAAACTCCGCAAGATAGATGTTCTGGGCACTTCCGCACACGATGTGGCCATCTTGGACGGGAAAGAAGCAACTGTTTCCACAAATCATGCTCTTGATATGCCCACAGGAGTTGTTACCGGTGGCTCCATAGCTCGGCAGGAAGTGTGCATGCGCATAGGGGGCATCGAGTGGGGCGATGCGATCAAGCGTCTCCATAAGATCCGTCTCCACGCAGGGCAGCCCCTCGTTTACCACGATTCCGCAGGTCGTATGCGACAAAATAATCGCCGCCAAGCCATTGGTCACCGAGCTGCGTTCGATGGCAGCGTGCACGTCCTCGGTAATATCGATGAACTGGTCCGGAGCAGTCGATAGATAGCTCAATGTCTCGAGCGTCACCATGTTCACTCATCCCCTTCAAGAAAACGCAGGGCATTACCCCAGTAGAGCCTTTCTCGCGCATCATCGCGCATGGGCACGGTATCGAGCGCCCGCTTGAGTTTGAATGCACGGAAGCGCGGCGTATTGCTGGCGAACATCACTTGGTGCGATAGCGCGCGCTCATACCACAGCGGCCCCATATCGACCGTGAAAAGACGCTGCATCATCTCCTCGGGCGAATCGATGTAAGTGATAGAGGTGTCCGCGTAGCAGTTGGGATACTTGAGCAGCATCGCCACGGTCTCGCGCACCCAGGGCCAGCCAAAATGGGTCAAACTAAAACGCACATTTGGATGCGTTGCGATTGTGTGCTCAAATGCAAGCGGGTTACTGCGCGAGAGCTCTGCACCCGGCTCCCAAGACATACCGGCATGGAATGCTCATGTACGGTAAGGAAGCAAGCAACCGAAAACAAGAGATAGACCGCCA
>CAUGKA010000039.1 GCA_959599615.1 uncultured Collinsella sp.
GGTTGATGTAGCTCGTGACCATGCCGGCGCCCAGGGGGCCCGGGCGGTACAGGGCGATCAGAGCGACCACGTGCTTGTACTCGGTGGGCTTCATGTTCTTGATCGTGGCCGTCATGCCGGCGGACTCGACTTGGAAGACGCCGGCGGTGTGGCCGGAACCCATGAGCTTAAAGATCTCGGGATCGTCAAAGGGAATCTCTTCCTCTTTGATGTCGATGCCGAAGTTCTTTTTGATGTTTGCCTTGGCCTTGGAGATAACAGTCAGCGTGCGCAGGCCCAAGAAGTCCATCTTGAGCAGGCCCATGTCGGCAACGGTATGGCCCTCGTACTGGGTAATCTCGACGCCGCCCTTGGTGTCGAGCTTGGTGGGCACGTGCTCGTTGACGGGGTCGCGGCAGATCAGAACGGCGCACGCGTGCACGCCCTCGCCACGGGTGAGGCCCTCGATTGAGAGCGCCGTGTCGATGATGCGGCGGGCGTCGTCGTCCTTTTTATATGCCTCGGCAAAATCGGGGTTAAACAGGTCCTCTTTGCCGGGTTGCTTTTCGAGCACCTGCTTGAGCTTGACCTTGGGGTCGCTCGAGACCATCTTGGACAGACGCTGGCCCATGTAGACCGGGTAGTCCAGGACGCGAGCGGCGTCGTTGATGGCCTGCTTGGCCTTAATGGTCGAGTAGGTGATGACGTGGGTGACCTTCTCGGGGCCGTAGAGCTGGCGAACGTGCTCCACGACCTCGAGGCGCCGCTCATCGTCGAAGTCCATATCGATATCGGGCATCTCGGTACGCTGCGGGGACAGGAACCTCTCGAACATCAGGCCGTTCTCGAGCGGGTCGAACGCGGTGATGTTCATGGCGTAGGCGACGATAGCGCCGGCGGCCGAGCCACGGCCGGGGCCGACGCCGATGCCGTTGTCCTTGGCCCATTGCACGTACTCGGCGACGATGAGGAAGTAGGCGGCAAAGCCCTTGTCGCAAATGACCTTGTATTCGTACTCAAAGCGGTCTTTGATGTTGACGCCACCGATCTCGCGCGTGGCCCAGTCGTCACCATAGTGCTGGCGCAGGCCCTTCTCGCACTCGCGGCGGAACTGGCTCTCGTGCGTCTCGCCGGGATCGAGCAGCGGGAAGCGCGGCAGGATGATGGAGTCCCAGTCCAGCTCTACGTAGCACTTGTCGGCGATCTCGAGCGTGTTGTCGCAGGCCTCGGGGCAATACGGGAACATCGCCCGCATCTCCTCCTCGGTCTTCATATAAAACTCCGAGCCGGTCATGCGCATGCGGTTGGGGTCGTCGACCTTGGCGTTCATGCCAATGCACATGATGACGTCCTGCACCGGCGCGTCCTCGCGGCGCAGGTAGTGGAAGTCGTTGGTGGCAATGACTTTGACGCCCACCTGCTTGGCGATATCGATGAGCGTGCGGTCCATCTGCTCGTCGGTCAGGCCGTTGTCGGTGGTGATGCCGTGTTCCTGGATCTCGATATAAAAGTCGCCGGGTTCGAAGGTATCGCGGAAGGTCTCGGCCCACTTGATGGCGCCCTCCATGTCACCGCGGTCGATGTATTTGGGAATGATGCCCGCGATGCAGGCGCTCGTGCAGATCATGCCCTTGGCATGGCGGCGCAGGTTGTCGAGCGTCACGCGGGGCTTGTAGTAAAAGCCCTGCACGGCGGCCTCGGAAACCGTCTGCATCAGGTTGACGTAGCCCTCCTGGTCCTTGGCCAGGAGGATCATGTGGTAGAGCTCGGGCTTATGGTCGCGGGCAAGGGTCTCGTCCGGCGTAAAGTAGACCTCGCAGCCAAAGATGGGCTTGATGACCAGGGGCGGCTTGAGCTCGTCGATGTTGCCCTTCTCATCCCACATGGCCATGTCCTTCACATACTGGGCATGCTCGCGCGGGTTTGCCTCGGGATCGGGCTCCACCAGCTCGTCGCGGCGATCCTTTTCCAAGAAGGCCTTGTCGTGGCTCCAGGTTTTGTACTCGGGTGTGTTGTGGTTGACGGCGTCGCAGGCCAGCGCCAGATCGGGCACGCCGTACATGTAACCGTGGTCGGTAATGGCCACGGCGGGCATGCCAAGCTCAACGGCACGGTTGACCATATCCTGGATACGGGTTGCGCCGTCGAGCATGGAGAAAACAGTGTGATTGTGCAGATGGACGAATGCCATGTGATGAGCTCCGATGCGGGTTCGTGTTCTGACTGAACGATTTTACCCCACGGCACGGACAGCACCCGAACCTAGCCAAACCCACACGGGTAGTCAATTTGGGACCTTCAAAAAGGGAATGAGGGCATCCCGATGCATCGAGTATTACTGGAACCCCGGCGATACGCTGAATGATTTGTGACGAATAGTCATGTCCATCAAGAAGGCTCGACGCTTCGGGCAGCTCGTCAATCGATATATCAATTCTTGGAGACATGTATTCCTACCATTTTTAAAGAAACAACGGCGGTAAGTGCTATCGCGATTGCGCCAATAACACCGAGCGCTATCTGAATGGGATATAACCCCAACACATATCCAAATATGGAGAAAAACATTGCAGAAAAGAGAGCCCTTACCAGAGACGCGACGGAAAGGATCGTCGCGCGGAGATCGTCCGCTATAGCGTCTTGGATTAAGGTTTCCGAAGTGATGTACACCACTTCTGGGAGAAAACAAAGCACCATGCTAAGGCCAAACAAACACAGCGGATTTGAAGCGAACCACGGAAGAATCATGAAAAGACCAGCCTCGATTAGCATCGAGCCGAGCATGGTATTTCTTTTCCCAAAACGCGATGAGAAGAAATCTGCTGCAATGTAGGCCGTCGCATTTACTGCATAGGATGCACCGAAAAAGATTCCTATTATGGAGACGGGAGCATCAAATGCGTCGAATACCAACTGATTCAAGTTGTAATAACTCCCATAGAATCCATCGAGCATGCTTGTGCCGATTAGAAGAAGCAACACCGCAAAAGCGGATTCTCCAATGCACCAGGTTTCGCGTCTGAAGATCTTGGCTACGTCAAACCTTCCCTTTTCAGAGCTTTCAGAACGGGTCGCTTCCGTCCTCTCAATGGGATACAGAAGGAAAAGCTGCAGGAGATAGAAAACGGAGACACATACGTAGAGGGCGCTCCAAGATACTTGGGCAATGAAAGATCCGAGCACAATTGCCATTCCCGTAGCGATTGATTGTGCGGCAAGCAGCCGAGCATTGATGGTGAGGAAGCGCTCTCCTTGACCGGCATTCCGGGCAATTTCATATAAAAGTGCTTGTTCGGATCCCGATTGAAGGGAGTAGGCGAGTGCCTCAACAAGGGAAAGCACGACAAGAAAGGGGCCTGAGAGCAACAGCATGCCAGCCGTATGGAAGAAAAGCAGCAGCACGCCCACTTGAATCGAAAACTTCTTTCCAAAGAAATCGCCTATCAGCCCTGTTGGCAGCTCGAGGACGACCGTTGCAATGTTAAACAGGGCTTGATAAAGCGCGATTTCCGTGACAGACATTCCTTTCTCCGCAAGGAAAAGTAGAAACACTCCCCGATTTAAAACAAATCCCGCGAGAACGAAAAAGGCGGAATAGATGTGCAGTTGCGTAGCGGCATTCTTATTCATTTGGCACTTCCATCAACTAATTTTGTCGGGCCGCTCGCTACTGACTCGAAGCCTGAAGTGTTCACAGTTTCCGATGAAGAGCCACCTTGCCTTTTTGCGGCCTGGGCACGCTTCTCGTACTTATTGCCGTTGAGCCTGTTGCGGCTGGAGCGCTTGCCCGTGGCGTTTTCGATATCCTGCATGATGGACCCCGCTAGGGCGTCAAAAAGCTCCTCCGGCGTCACCCCAAGCGTTTTGGTGAGCTGCATATGGCTCCTTATTCGTTTGAACCGTTCGAGCTATTGTACCGTCCCAGGCTCTCCCATGCGTTGCGGTGCTATTTGGACGATTGAGGGCTTTATCCGGGGCGGCCGCGTGGGTTTGCCCAAAGTAGCTAAAAAAGCCCCGTCCCAAAAAGACTGCGGTGGAATCGATAGGGATTCCACCGCAGGTTGTTGAGGGCTAAAGGTTGTAGGTGACCACTTGGGGCTCGCAGGGGTTGGCGGGGTCGACCTGCTCCGCGCGGACGAACTTGACGGTCACGGCCTCAAAGCCCGCCTTGTGCAGAACATCGGCGTAGACGCGCGCCTGCAGGGCGTGCTTCTCCCGCAGCTGTTCCGGCGTCTCGTCCGGTGTGCCGCCCGTCTTGTAGTCGATGACCAGCGCGCGTGACGAATCCGCCGGGTTCGTCGCCAAAGCGTCGATGGCGCCTTCGGCATATGCACCGTAGCGAGCGATGTCCTCGTCCTCACAGCCCAGCGAAAAGAACGGCACCTCGGCACGGATACACGGCCACGCGAGCAGCTCGGCACGAACAGCCGACTTGAGCCAGCAGTCCAGGGCAACGTCGAAGCGTTCGCGCTGCTCCGGCGTCAGGCACCACAGGCGCGCCAGCGCATCGGCACGCTCAGCGGGCAGCGCATCGGCACCCATCTCGATGAGCCACTGGCAGGCGGCGTGGAAGGCCGAGCCCAGCGCCATGGGATTGCCGGCGGGCTCGACAGCGGCCACGTCTGCATCCGCCATCTCGGAACCATCAGACTCCGCATCATCGCCAGCCTCGTCCATGGGCACATGCGCCTCGGTGGCACGGTCCTCGGACTCGGCATGCAGCGCCGCGGCAATTGACGAGTAGCTGTACGAATCGCGCACCGGATACGGGCAGATGCCCATGCGTACGCCCACCGCTTGGGGATGCACGAGCTCGAACGCATCGGGTTCGGGGTCGGCAGGACCGGGGACGATTGTACTGGCCGAATCGTCGGCAGTATCTGTATCGACATCGCCGCGGGCAAGCCTGCCCTCGGCATCCAGCGAAGCGTTGGCCTCAAACGCCTGCTCGCCAAAGGAAAAGTCCGCGAGCGAAATGAGCTCGTAGTCGCCCGGCTGGGAGTTGTCGAACACCAGGCGGTCGGCATCGAGCTGCGGCATGTCCAGAGCGTCGGTCGGCAAAATACGACGTAGCACGTCATAGGTCAGATCGGTCTCGACGTCGAAGGTCGGCGCCGTCACCTTGCCGCGGCTCACGCCGGCATCCATCGCCAGAATGACCAGCTCTCGCGCACGCGTCATGGCGACATAGAGCAAGCGAGCCCGCTCCTCGAGCGAAAGCTGCAGGTCGTCGTTACGCAGGCGGGCAAATGCCTCGGCGGGAGAGCCCGTCGCACAGACGTCCTCCATGAGCTCTGGCGGCAGCCACAACGACGTGCCCTTGCCCTTAAACGCATGCTCAAACTGCTTTTTGACGTCGTCGCCCTTCACGAAGGTTCCGTCGGCAAGCCTAACGCCATCAAAACGGGCCGGCAGCGCCACGACCTGCGCTCCGCCCTCGACACGCCCCATCTGAGCCGCACCGGACGATTTGCGCACGCCAAAACACTCGGCAACCGCTACGACCGGATACTCCAGACCCTTGGACGCATGCACCGTCATGATGCGCACCGCGCCGTCGCCCTCCTCGTTGAGCGCGCCTGGGGCCTCCTTGCCCGCCAAGAAGCGGTCGAAGGCAAGCGCAATGGAACGCGGCGAGTTACCGAACTCGGCCTCCGCCTCGGCCACGGCGTCGAGCGCCTTGAGCACGTTGGCGGCGATGGCCTTGCCCTCGGGACCACGCTGCGCCAGACGCACAAACCAGCCGGAGGCGTTGACAGTATCGCGCGCGATGGCGGCGAACGAATCGCGCCCCACGCGACGAAGCGCATAGCGCAGCACCTCGCGGGCGCGCGTCACGAGCGGCAAGTCTTGCAAACCCGGCACATCGGAATCGCTCATGATGCCCGCATCGATGTTGCGGCGCGAGGTCTCCCCCGTCTGGTCGTCCAGCTTGGTCGCCAGCGCCAGGAACTCCTGGGCGCCGAGCGCAAACATCGGCGAGGCCAGCAGCGGCATAAGACCCTGCGCCGTATCGGCCGGATTGGCGAGTGCGCAGACCAGGGCACGCACCGTCTGCACCTCGGCTGCCTGGGCAAAGACCGAGCCGCCTGCGATCACGCAGTCGAGCCCCTGGTCGCGGAAGGCCTGCGCATAGACATCGGCGTTGGTCATGCGGCCCAGCAGCAGGACCATGCTGCCCTGGGGCTGGCCCGCTTTAACGAGTGCTTGGAATCGCTCCGCAATCGCGCGAGCTTTCGCCTGCGTTCGCTCCTGCGTACTGCCACCGGCAACGAAGATCGCCTGGCGGCGCGATGCCTTCGCCTTGAGCTTGTCCTCGCGTTCGTCGCTCGGTTCAAGATCCAAGAACCCCTGCATCAAACCACCGGTGTCGCCGTCAAAGACGCGCGCCACATAGCGCAGCACCTCGTCGTGGCTGCGGAAGTTGCGTACAAGCTTAACGAGCTCGCCGGCGGGGGCATCGGACGTGGCGACCGTCTCGGACGCCGTCGTCGAACCCACCTTGCGCTCCTGGCGACGGAACACCTCGACCTCGGCACCACGGAAGCGGTAGATCGACTGCTGCGCATCGCCTACGGTGCACAGTGCGCGCTCCCCCGCGCCCGTCAGGTAACGGATCAAATCGACCTGCATCTGGTCGGTATCCTGGAACTCATCGATCATGACCATCTTAAAGCGACCCTCATAGGCCGCTCGGATGGCGGGATAATCGCGCAGCGCCTCGTACGCCATGCGCAGCAGGTCGTTGTTATCAAGCGCAGACTGGTCAGCCTTGAGCACGCGGTATTCCGCCTCCACAGCACGAGCAAGCCCCACCAGCGCATCGAGCGCCGGACCGCCGCAGGCAAGCACGATATTGATAAATGCATCGGCGGACTCGGCCTTGAGCAGCTCCACCTGCTCCTTAGGAAACGCCTTGCTCGCCCGAGGCATGCTGCACGACATCATGAGTCGCGCCGCATCCTCCATGGTTTTGCCGCTCGCCTCAAACGCGTCGATGGCATCGAGTGCCACCTGCGCTTTCTCGGTCGCGGCCTTGCTTGCGCCCAGCGCCGCACGATAGGCATCGGCGAGTGCCGAGGTATCGGCCTGGCCGCGCGCCACGCACACGTCGTCCATACCGCCCGGCAGCTGGCTCGAGAGCTCCAGCAGCTCACGCACCAGGCCCTTGATGGTGGTGCCGGCGCCAAAGAGGCCGCCCTCGCCTGCCATGGGATACCAGGCGTAGAGGCTTTTAAGCGAAGCGGCGAGCTCGGGGGCGGCATCGGGCGCCGTCGCTCGGGCCAGCACATGCTCAACAGCCTGATCCATAAGCTCATCGGTATCGGTAAGCACCGTGAACTCGGGATCGATGCCCAGCTCCAACGCATGCGCGCGCAGGATGCGCGAACACATGCCGTGAATGGTCGAGATCCAAGCGTCGTCGACGGTCAGGGCCTCCTCGTCCATACCCTCTTCGATAAGCGCGCGACGCACGCGGTCGCGAATCTCGGCCGCGGCATCTTTGGTAAAGGTAATGGCGAGCACCTGATCCAGATGCTCGACAAACGGACCGGATTCGGGCGAGAGCGCATAGACGATGCGGCGCGTGAGGGTAAAGGTCTTGCCCGAGCCGGCACCTGCCGAGACAAACAGCGGGCGGTCGAGCGTTTTGACGACTTGCAGTTGTTGCGGCATCAAAGTCGAAAGATCCATGGTCTACACGTCCCTCCTTACAAACGTTCCTTCGTGGTTATACGAGCAGCGCGCATGCGCGGCCTGTGCCGACGTCGGATCGACAGCGGCGACGTCGCCCGCCTCGAGCTCGCGCAGGCGCTCGGCAATGCTGGCCTCCACGCGGTCGAGTAGCGCATCGAAGTCCATGTTGCCGCCCTCGCCGGGAAAGCCCTTCTTAAGGCCCGGGATGCGACCGTCGCCGCGCTCTTCCTCGAGCAGCTCGGCGCTCGCCGCACCGCGCAGCGCGGGCTTGCCGCCCTTGGTCGAAAAATAGAGCGCAGCGCGGGTATCTAGGCCCAGCGCCCGACGCATGGCCTGCGCGTAGATGAGTGTCTGGGTATGGGGCGGCAACCAGCGCGGGTCGTCGATGGGGGCCTCGCCCGACTCCTCGTCGCGCACCGTGGGATCGGCGAGCTTAAACTCCTCGACACCCGAACGATGCTTGTAGTCGATTACCACGGCGCGATTCTCGGCATCCACGTCAACGCGGTCGATGCGCCCGCCGAGCGGCCAGCCGGCATACTCGACCTGAAGCTCGTTGAACGCAAACTCCAGATAGCGCGGCGCGAAGGGCGCAAGCGCCTCGGACTCGTGGGCAAGCACGCCCTCCAGCTGCGGCAAGATCTCGGCCACCTGGCGCTCCTCCACCGGGGAGAGCGGCACCAGCGGGCCCTCGGTACCACGCTTGCCGGCGTGCTCGGCCAGGGTCTCGGCAAAGACCTCGTGCAGCAGCTCCTTCGCGCGCGGCAGGTTCATGGGCGTCACGCGCTCCATGCCCTCCTGGGGCAGACGGGCATGCAAGTGCTCCAGCACGTCATGGACAAAGTTGCCCTTCTCCATGTTGCCAAAGCCCGCATCGATGGACTGAGGTTTGACGCGATACGAGACGAACCAGCACAGCGGGCAGGTGGAATAGGCCTCGATCTGCGAGGCGGACGTCAGGCGCGGCACGAGTGGCGCGTCCTCGCCCTCGCCATCGCGACGACGCAGGACCAAATACGGCACGGCCTCGGCACTCAGATGCTGAGGGGCTTCACAGGTCACGCGCTCGCGCTTGAGACCTTCGCCTGCCGCGGGATCGAAGTCCCTTACGATATCGCCCTCACCCACGCGCGTGGGCTTGGCAGCGCCAGCGGCCTCGGCATGCGCCCGCAACTCAGTCCACACGGCAGCCGGGTAGCACTCGCGCGCCTGGCAATCGTGCGTCACGCGGGCAAGCGCAACCGGACCGCGCGCGGCCTGCATCGCGCGGCCAAAGCGCACGCGCAGCAAGGCCGCGGGCTCAAGCGTCACGCCCTCGCGACCAAGGCTCGCCGTCAGCGTGGCCAGTGGCCCCTCCTCGTGTGAGAGCGGATAGCTGTCCAGATCGACATCGGCAAACAGCACGGCATCGTAGCTGCCGGGGCGTAGAGCCGCCGCATCGGCAAGCGAAGCAAAGCGCACTTGGGCGCGTGGCGCACGGTCAACCTCGTAGGTCTCGTAATCGTAGGCGGTGCTACGCTTGTCTACCTTGGTGCGAATGCCATCGAGCACGGGCACGGTCGCGGCCTGCGACACGTCGAGCGCGCGAGCATCGTTCATAAGGATGTCGATGGCATGGCGCAGCAGAGCCGTCTCTGCCTGGCGACGGGCCTGGCCGTCAAGGCCGCCTAGAGCGCGATCGGGCAACGCCTCGGCGACGGCGAGCATTGCCTTGAGCGCCGTCACGGGCTTGTCGCGCCACAGCGCCTGGAACACGTCCGAGACCACGCATGGCACGTTCTTAAACCAGTTTTCTTCGCTGGCAGCCTTGCGGGCGCCCCTCACCTGGCCCTGCACGCTCTGCAGCAGGCTCTTGACGCCCGCAGTGGTCTTACTGCGCGACAGTCGCATATTCTTATCGAAGGTACGGGCATTGACGGCATCAGCGCCCGAAAGCGGACTGTAGATCCAGTCGGTAAGCTCCGGCGCGGGCCACCACTCGGTCTTTGACGCCATGCCCTCGTCGGCGGCTTTCATACGCTCGATCAGGTTGGCGAGCGCCGTAAACTGCCTGCCCGCAATGGATTGGGAAAACGCCGTGAACTCGGCCGTCTCGGCAGCAACGTGGCGCGCCGCCAAACGAGCGGCAAGCTCGCCGAACAGCTGGGGTGCCCGGGCGGACACCACGAGTACGCGCACGAGGTCGACGGGTGCGGAGGCGGCATCGTTGACCTTGGACTCCTTGCGCGCTTTCACCATCTTATCGATGACGTCCGCATAGACACGGGCACGGGCATGGGGCCCGGCGACTTCCACAAAGGCAGGACGTACGACGGACTTTGGAGCAATCGCGGGAGCGCCGGCATCCTCGTCCAGCGGTGCAACCTCAAACAGCACACCGCGGACATCAAATGCCGCGGCAAGCTCCTCGCGCATCGCCGCTTGCTCGCGGGCAAGCAGCACGACAACCTCTCCCCCGTTGTTTGCCACGGCGGACAGCAGCTCGAGCAGGCTATACGTAAATGACGTGACGCCGCGCACGCAAACGGCGCGGGCGCACCCCGGCAGGTTGTCGGCCAAAGCGCCGGCCATAATGTCAGCCGCCTCGCAGGGCTCGACCATATCTCGACGGTCCAAACCGCGCGCATAGGCGCACAAAAGTTCAAACACGCGAGCCTCGGCGTCGCTTTTGGGCTTGGGCTTGCAAACGTTGTCGCAGCAACGCTCGGTGCCTGTCCCCGCCACACCCGGCAGCACATCGCGAGCCATACGCGCGAGCATACGCACCGTGCCCTGGCTGCGCGAAAGCGGCTGCAGGTCGGCGTCGTCGAGGCGCGCTACCATGTCCGAAAACAGCATCTGGCGCTGCAGGTTGTCGACGAAACCGCGCCCGTCGCCCAAAAGCTCCCAAAGCGAGCGAAGCCACGATGTAGGCGTCTTGTAGTCAATACCCAGCGAAACGCCGGCTTCCGCCGCATCATGACGGCACAGGTCGAGCTCGGCAAACGTTGGCGCCAGCAGCACGGCACGCCCGTGGCGGGCAATAAGGTCGGCAAGCAGCGCCGCCTCGGCATCGCTCAAATCCGCGCCGGCGTTGGTGGTATAGATTCGAACAGGCATGGTCCTCCACTCAAACCGTTCGCAATATTCAATGTTTCCATCCTACCCGCCCGCGCGGACAGATTTGCCCCACGCCAACAGATTTGACCCCTTGGAGACAGAGGAAAATGGATCACCGAGGAGGTCAGTCTAACCCAGTGATCCGTTTTCCTCCGTCCCCAAAGGATCAAAAAACCGCCCCCGAAGGGACGGTTCTGCGCAATTCGTTTGTTGCCGCTGGCCTACTCGCCATCCTCCAGCTTGATGAGGATCTTGCGATAGCCGCCGTACTCGCCGTTGAGTGCCTTGGACACGCGGCTCACCGTAGTGGACGAAGCGCCGGTGCGGGCCTGAACCTCAACATAAGGCTCGCCCTCATCCAGATAACGCGCAACCTGCAGACGTTGCGAAAGATCGCAGATCTCGCGCGGCGTGCAGATATCGGTCAAAAACGCCTGGATATCCTTCTCGTCATCCAAAAGACTAAATGCGTGGACCAGCTGCTTGACATCAGGCTTGTCAAACATGTTCTCGATATTCATCGATCACCGCCAAACCCGCCAAAAGGCATCGAAGTTGATACTGACATCGGGCATCGTTCGCCCGTTCTATGCAATAGGGCAACGCCTGTGGCTTTTGCCCGTAGCAGTTTAGCACACCACCAAACTAAAGCGACAAAACTCTCTGCCAGCGGCGCGTTTTCTAGGACGAACGCCGTTTTGAAACCGAATGTGCACGTAAGCTCCACGAATATCTGAGACAATGGGCGGCCGAACAAGGCGGCACACCCGAGCGGCCGTCCAAGCTGCCGCAGCAAACCGCTTCACGCGACACCGACGCACCCTGCGCAAGAAAGGATTCACACCATGCGCTTTATGCTTAACTGGCTCTTTACCTCTATCGCCATCGCGATTGCCACGTTCCTCGTCCCCGGCATCCAGCCCTTCGGTTTTGCCGAGGCCTGGGTCTGTTTCGCCTTCGTGGGACTGTTCTTGAACATCGTCGATTCGCTCGTCAAGCCGTTCCTGACGGTTATCTCGCTGCCGCTCACGATCATTACGCTGGGTATTTTTCAGCTCGTAGTCAACAGCTTTATGCTCGAGCTGGCCAGCTATCTGTCGGTCAATCTGCTGGGCGCGGGTATCTCCATCGCCAGCTTTGGATCGGCCTTTATGGGCAGCATCCTGGTGTCCATCATGCGCAGCATCCTCGACAGCATCGCCGAGGGCTAAAACGGCCATTCCGGCCGCGCCCGTCTCAACAGCCCAAAACGAAGGCCGCCCATCGCAAAAATGGGCGGCCTTCTTATTTGCCAAGTCTCAAAGGGCGAGAGAATCTGCCATTTCCACCCTGTCCCCACATGGCAGGTATGGGTTAGATGACGTAATCGTAGCCTTCATTGGGAGCGACAAGTTGATCGAGCGTCACACCGTCGAGGTAGTCGTTGATGAGCTTGTCAAGGTTCTTCCACACGTCGAGCGTGGGGCACTCATCAGATCGCGAGCAACCCTTGCAGTCGCCATCCAGGCAGGCGACCGGCGCCAGGCTGCCCTCGGTCAGGCGCAAGATCTCGCCCACCGTGTACTGCTCGGGCGGGCGCGTAAGCACGTAGCCGCCGCCCTTGCCGCGCATGCCCGAGAGCATATTGGCGCGCACGAGCGTCGCCAGAATATTCTCGAGGTACTTCTCCGAAATCCCCTGGCGCGCCGCGATCTCTTTGAGCGGGATGCGACCGGCCGCCTGATGCTCGGCCAGGTCGACCATAACGCGTAGGGCATATCTGCCCTTTGTGGAAACCAACATATATATAGCTGCCTTTCGGTCTTTTAATTCGTAGAAATTCTAGCCGAATAATTGGTTTTGAAAATACCTATTCCCGTCAAGATGGTTAATCGACTCGTAATAATCTTCTATTTCCTATTGCGTTACTAGGCTTTACTGTCTACTATGCTTGCCAACAGCAAAACGAACAACCTATAAGGTTTGTGGGTTTCTCTGCCACACACACCGTAAAACCACACGGTATCCAGTCATTTGAACACTTTGGAGGTTCACCATGAGCAATGTTTACACGTCCATCGATCAGCTTATCGGCCACACCCCGCTTCTGGAGCTCACCCACTTCGAGGCCGACGAGGACCTCAAGGCCCGTGTGCTCGTCAAATTGGAATACTTCAACCCCGCCGGGTCCGTCAAAGACCGCGTCGCCAAGAACATGATTGACGAGGCCGAGAAGGCCGGCAAGCTCGTGCGCGGTGGCGACTACACCATCATCGAGCCCACGAGCGGCAACACCGGCGTCGGCATCGCCTCGGTGGCGGCGGCCCGCGGCTACAAGGTGATCATCACTATGCCCGAGACCATGTCCGTCGAGCGCCGCAAGCTCATGCAGGCATACGGCGCACAGCTCGTGCTCACCGACGGCTCCAAGGGCATGAAGGGCGCTATCGCCAAGGCGGAGGAGCTGCAGAAGGAAACTCCCAACAGCATCATCGCCGGCCAGTTTGTGAACCCCGCGAACCCGGCCATTCACAAGGCCACGACCGGCCCCGAGATCTGGGACGACACCGACGGCAAGGTCGACATCTTCGTCGCCGGCGTCGGCACCGGCGGCACCGTGACCGGCGTGGGCGAGTTCCTCAAGGAGCAAAACCCCGAGATTCAGGTCGTCGCCGTCGAGCCCGCCACCTCCCCGGTGCTCTCTAAGGGCCAGGCCGGCCCGCACAAGATCCAGGGTATCGGTGCCGGCTTTGTGCCCGACGTCCTCGACACCCAGGTCTATGACGAGATCATCCCCGTCGAGAACGACGATGCCTTTGCCACCGGCCGCGCCGTGGGCCACAAGGAAGGCGTGCTCGTGGGCATTTCGTCCGGCGCCGCCGTCTGGGCCGCTCTGCAGCTGGCCAAGCGCCCCGAGAACGAAGGCAAGACCATCGTGGCGCTGCTCGCCGACACCGGCGAGCGCTACCTGTCCACGGCGCTCTTCCAGGACT
>CAUGKA010000040.1 GCA_959599615.1 uncultured Collinsella sp.
GATGGACATTTCGTCCATCCGCAACCACAGCCTGGTAGGAACGTAGCGCATTATAGCTAAGTTCAAGCTAAAGTTTAAGGTTAGGGGCGTCATTCGCATCGCGAGTACAGATTTCGCAGGTCGGAGTGAGCTATTCGTGCCCCTGTGAAGTCCGGAGCTCCCCTATGGGGAGCTCCGGGGCACCCTTCCTAGGGTGCTGTGGCCAAAAAATGGCAAATATGAGTACTGTCACCAATTTAGTAACAGGCAATTTTGGCCTCTCGGACAGATTTTGCGCTCAGTGTCGCCAACCTGATGCTTAGTTATTCCACATTTGTTTATTATCTTCTTACTTTATGCCGCCTCCGAGTCCTAAATTCCTTGATTTTGCTGTTACTGATTTAGCGACAGTACTCATATTTGCCATATTTTGGCCAGGGTATATGATTAACCCCCTATTTTCGACGTGAATTAGACCGGCTTAAGCCCAAAACACGCCCGCAGCGTATTAAGCAACGCCTCTTGCTTCTTCCTGCGGGCATCGACACGATTCCGGTACCGCTTTCGCATACGCTGGTGAATGCGCCATGCGAGCGCTTCCATCGCTTCCATGTCACAGAGCATTTCGTTGTTGACCGTCGCGACCTCGATTCCCATAGTAATCAAGCCCGTGTTGCGCTTTTCATCATGGATACGTCCCCTCCGAGAGGAATGGCCCAGCTCACCGTTGTATTCCAGATCAAACCGGGCTGCCTCTTGATACGCATCGCAAACTGCATGGGGCATCCCCGAGATTGCCTGCGCACGGTCATCGAACTCGATCTTGTAGTCGGTCTTAAAAGGTCCGCAGGCAAACCCGCCATAGGGAAACGGAAGCGAAAACAGAGCGAGCATGATGCACTCCATGGGTGAGCGCAGGTTTTCTGACAGGTAGGGACACAGGCGCAGCAGCTGTTTGGCCACATTCCCCTTGCATGCCGCAAGGTAAGCTGCCAGGCGATCGGGCGTCAGCACCGGCTCGACTTCAAAGTAGCCCACATCTGGCGGTTGATCCTTATCCTTTGCAAGCCTATTCGCAACAGGTGAGCTGTAGGGAGGCAGATACTTCCCGCGATCGCTCAGTGAAATCTTGGAACACAGCTCCTGGGCCAGGGCAAATGCCTGGATACAGCCAACCTCGCGGGCGATAGCAACACAAAGGGCCTCGGGAGATAGGCTGTACACCCCCGGTTCCACCTCTAGAATCGAGCCGGCGGGCAACCCGGAACACACGGACCAGCCTACGCCAGGCATGCGGCGGCGCTGCGCCGCAGATCCCACCAGCAAGCACAGATCTTCTTGCACCTCGCCACTTTTGGCTCCAATTCGCACCAAGTCAGGAAGATAGATATCCTCGGTCGAGGGCGACGACGTGCGCAGCACACGGAGCTCTTCATCGGGATTAAGGTCCTTCCAGCTGATATAGCCCATCTGCCGGCGCTCGGCGCGCATCATGCGCAGCGCTGAAGCGCCTGTTAGGATTACGGAAGCCGCCAGCTGTTCGCCTGTCGGCTCGTTGCGCCGCTCAATCTTCGCTGCCACAAAACCACCCCTACCAAACACGTGCGATAGCAAGGCCATCGACTGCCGCAGCGCCGGCACGCTTGAGCTCCGCCGAGGCCGCTGCCATGGTCGCGCCCGTGGTGATAACGTCATCGATAAGCAGTAGACGGCGGCCGCGCACGTCCTCAACCGTCTCGTACATGCCTTGGGCACGCTCGCGACGCTCCTCACGACCGAGTTCGCGCTGGTCGCCATGCCCGTACTTGACGAGGGCATCGAGCAGGGGAACGCCCGACAGCTCGCAAAATGGGCGCGCAATGGCCTCCATATGATCAAAGCCACGCCGCCGAAACGCTGCCGCCGTCGCAGGCACAAACACCACCGCATCCGCACCGGACAGCACACCTCCTAAGCGTTCGGGCGCTACGACCTGGGCATGCAGGGCGGTGTCGTAGAGCAGCTCCGCCAGATACGGCGCCAGACGTCGCTCGCCCGCATCCTTGTACGCTTTAATGATGCGCGGCAGCGGATGCGCATAGACGGCGCACGCCAGGCAGCGGTCGAGCGCCTCTGCCATTGCCGAGGACGTGCCCTCGACCGAACACTCAGTGCACAGCAAATCCCCAAACGGGGCGCCGCATCGGGTACAGCTATGACGTGGGTCGATGAGCGTGAGCGCGGCCAGGCAGTCTTGGCAAATAAGCGCACCGGCGCGCTCGCAGCCGGCACATCGTGTTGGCGACAATACCTCGAGTGCCTCGCATGCCGCCCGCTCGGCAAACGGCAGCAATTCGTCCGCAAACGGTAGGGCGCCGGCACCCTGCAGACGGCTCAATTTGTTCAGATGGCTCTTCAAGACACAACCCTCCCTACGTTCGGTCGCAGGGAGGGTTGTTGATTCAGCACTATGGTACCCCGATGTGCTCGGGGCAAGGCGGGCTAAATCCGCTCGCGGGCGTTATTCGCCGGCGGGCGGTTGTGGTGCGGACGAAGACGGGGTCGAGCCCTCGCCACCATCCTGGCGCAGCTTGCGGGAACGGCGACGGCGACGGCGCTTTTGACCCTGGTCGGCCGAGCCCTCGCCACCGCGATCCTCGCGCGGCTCGCGCTCGTCGCGAGCGGCGCCACGCGAAGCCTTAGCAGCCGCTCCCCCGCCATCTCCGGGACGACGGCGCGTGACCTTGACCTCGCCATCCGAGACCTGATCGGCCACGGAGGGCACTGAGGGCTTCTGTTGCGCGCCCGAGGAATGGCGACGGCGCGGACGCGGCGCGCGCTCATCCTCGCCACGTGACTTGCCGCCCTTGTCGGCAGACGCATCGGAGGCCGAGGCGCCCTTGGAAGCGGCACCAGCCTCGCGAGCAGCTGCGGCGCGGAAGGCGTCCTCGCGCTCCTCGCTCGACAGATGACGGCGGCGGCGACGTGTGGGGTTCATGCCACCGCCGCGATTCTGCTGCTGGGGTTGCTGAACCTCGCGCTCGCGAGAGGCGTTCTTGCCCGCGGCTGCAGCCTCGGCAGCATCGCCCGAGCCCGCGCGCTTGCGACGACGACGGCCACCGGCGGCCTCCTCGGCCTCAGGCGTTGCGGCATTGCCACGGCCCTTTCCGCGGCCACGGCCCTCGCCCTGCCCCTGACCGGCGCGAGCATCGGATTCAGCATCGCGACGACGGCGCTTGGGCATCGACGTGCCAGCAAGACGGTCGGCGCTCGACAGGCCATCGCCCACGTCGACGCCGTTCTCGCGATCGAGTTCCATGAGCGCCAGGCGCATCTCGGGCGACTCGATGCGCTCGAGCACGTCGCGCGTCACGCAGTCGGGGCGGCAGTTGCAGCCCTGCTCGGCAGCCTTCTTTTTGCAGCCCTCCGAGCAGGTCATATCGGCCAGGTTGACCTTAAAGACCTTGCCGTTCTCCAGGCGCAGCACCAGCTGCTCACGCGGCGTGTCATATTCCTGAATACGCGCCTTGCCGAGCGGCGTATCGATAAGCGTCTTCTTTTTGGGCGCGCGGCTCTTAAAGTCCTTGTAGGCCTCGAACTCGTAGCGCAGGCAGCACATCAGGCGGCCGCACACGCCGCTGATCTTGGAGGAATTGAGCGGCAGGTCCTGCTCTTTTGCCATGCGGATCGAGACGGGCTCAAACTGTCCGCCAAAGCGCGTGCAACAGAGCTCCTGGCCGCACTGGGCATAGCCGCCCACCAGGCGAGTCTCGTCGCGCACGCCGATCTGGCGCATGTCGACGCGAATGTGCAGCGTCGAGGACAGATCCTTGACGAGCTGACGAAAATCGACGCGTTCCTCGGCCGCAAAGTAGAACACGGCCTTCTCGCCGCCAAACAGGTACTCGACGCCGACCGGCTTCATCTCGAGGTCGAGCTCTTTGACCAGACGGCGGAAATCGACCATGGCCTCGTCGCCCTGGATGGCAAGATCGTCGGCAAGCTGCAGGTCGATGTCGCTCGCCACGCGCAGCACGGGCTTGAGCGGCTGACCGATCTCGTCTTGCGGTACCTCGAAGGGATCAGCCGTGACCAGACCGATCTCGGTTCCGCGCTCGGTGGAGCAAATAGCGTAATCTGCCTCGAGGATATCCAGATCCTGCGGGTCAAACCACAGGTCGCGCGAGGCGTAGGTAAACTTAACGGGTACGACTAACGGCATTTCAGTGCCTTCCTGATATCGAACAGCATGACCTCGATGGCCAGCTGGGGAGTAACGTTTCTGGCGATGTTGCGCTCGGCGGTCGCGACCGCCTCGAGCGCCTGGGTGGCACCCGCAACATTGGTCGCGGCGGCAAGCCGACCGATCGTGTCGCGCACATCCTCGTTCACCACGTCGGCTGCCTCGTCCTGAAGTGTCAGCAGCACATCGCGCATGAGCGTCCGCGCGCTCGCCAGCGCTTCCATGATACCCGAACGCTCGCGCGCGTTGAGTTCGCGCTTGTTGCGGTCCTCAAGCTGCTTCAATGCTCCACGCGACAGGTAGTCGGCGTTTTGCTCGAGTACCTTTTCCTGCGTGGACTTGACCTCGGCGAGCGGCGCCTTAACGGCGACAATGAGCGACTTGGCGCGACTGAGCACGTCGGCCTCGTCGGCGGCAATGAGTGAGTCGATGGCACGGACCATCTGACGGCGGGCGTCCTGGCGCTCGGCGCTCTTAAGAAACTCGATGCCGCGTGTGGGGCTTCCCGCCACGGCGACCGCCATGCGGCAACGCGCAGGGTCCTGACCGGTGGCGCGGCTCACGGCCTGCGCGGCGACGGCGGGCGATACCAGCCGAAACGGCACGCACTGGCAACGACTCACGATAGTGGGCAGCATCACGTCGGCCGAGGTACCCAACAGGATGAACATAACGCCCTCGGGCGGCTCCTCGAGCGTTTTGAGCAGCGCGTTGGCGGTGTTGGCGCGCAGCTGCTCGGCACGGTCGATGATGTAGACCTTGGCCTTGGCACGGATGGGCGCCAGCGGCACGTCATCGAGCAGCTCGCGGGTCTGGGCAATGAGGTAACCCGTGGCGCTCTCGGGCGTGTAATAGTGCACGTCGGGATGCGTATGCCGAGCAACGCGCACGCAGCTGTCGCATGCGCCGCAGCCGTCCTGCTCGCACAGGAAGGCCTGGGCGAGCGCCCACGCGGCGTCGAGCTTGCCCGCGCCGGGCGCGCCCAAAAACAGGTAGGCGTGCGATGCGCGACCGCTAGCGACGGCATTGGTCAAAAAGTCGCGCACGCGCTCTTGGGTGTCGAGCTTGGCCAGCAGGCTTGCCTGAGCGGGAGCCATGTTACTCGGCCTCCTTGGCAAGCGCGGCGGCGACGGCTTCCTGCGAAATGTCGAGACCGTACGCGCGAACCTGCTCGACCGTCTTCTCGAAGACTTCCTCGACGGTCGTAGTGGCGTCGATGAGCTTTACGCGGTTTGGCTCCTCGGCGGCAATTGCGCAAAACCCCTCGTAGACACGCTCCTGGAATGCCATGCCCTTGGCCTCCATGCGATCCGACGCGCAACGGGCTGCCATGCGTAGCGCCGCCTGCTCGGGCGTGATGTGGTAGACGAGTGTGAGCGCCGGGTGCGTTCCCGCGACGGCCAGGTTGTTGGCGTCGCGCACCATCTGGCGGTCGAGGCCGTCGGCAAACGCCTGGTAGCAGGTCGTGGAATCGTAGAAGCGGTCACACAGGACCACCTTGCCGGCCGTAAGGGCGGGGGCTATGACCTCGTGCACCAGCTGGGCACGCGCAGCCTCGTAGAGCAGCAACTCGCAGGTGTCGCCCATCGCCATATTGGCGGGGTCGAGCAGCAGGGCGCGGATCTTTTCGCTGATGGCGGTGCCGCCCGGCTCGCGCAGGCTCACAACCTGGTGGCCAGCGAGCTCGAGCGCGCGGGCAAGCAGGCGCGCCTGCGTGGACTTGCCGGCACCGTCGACGCCCTCGAGCGTGATAAAGCTATGTTGAGCAGGCTCAAAAGCCATGGGCGCAGCCCCTTCCTACAAGGCGCGTAAATGCGAGTTACAGCAACCAAGCCATGATACCCCAGTGCTCGGCACGTCCCAAATCCCACCTAGCCAATGGCTACTCAGGCGGCAGTTAGGGACGTTCCTAAACTGCCGGCCGAAAAGGAACGTCCTCAACTGCCGGCTTTTTGGGGTGCTGGGTATAATCGTCGTATTGCATTGAAATGTGGCGAAAGGAGTGGCAATGTCTCGGTATTGCGCCTCGTGCGGCAAGCTTCTTGCAGATGATGCCAAGTTCTGCACCTCGTGCGGTGCACCCGTTGAGCAAACAGCCGCGAGCGATAGCCAGCCCGCTTTTGAGCAGACCGGCTCCCTTGATACGCCGCAAGCCAAGGCGGACGACTCCCTCGCCTATAGCCCCGACCCCGCCGCAAGGACCGAGGCCGTCGAGACCACGCAGCGCATACCCGTCGCGAGCGGCTCGCCCCAACAGCAGCCGGCTCCCGCATACGCGCCCGCTTCGCCACAGACCCCCGCTCCCAAAAAGAGCGGCACCGGGCCGCTTATCGCCGTTATCGTTGTGCTGGTGGCGATCATCATCGCCCTGGTCGTTTTCTTTGTGATCAAGCCTTTCGACAACGCTGCCACGCAGACGACCGCCGAGGTAGCTAAGCTGCACCATGACGTCGACGACGATGACCTAAAGCCTCTCGGCGATCCCAACAGCCTGTACGACGATGATGACGATGACGACGAGGATGGCGGCGAAGCAACGCTCTCCGAGCAGAACCTCTACCGTCGCCTGAGCGAATACTACGACCTGCTCGAAGATCTCGACAGCCAGGTCCGTGGCTGCGCGCAGAACTTCAACGGCAACTATCTGGAAGAGGATCGAACCACCCGTCAAAATCTCGCCGACGTCGCCGAGCGCACGGAGGACACCATCGAGCAGTATTACGACATCGTCGAGGACCTGGACGTCCCGACGAGCTCCAAGAACTACAGCTCCTGGAAGGACATCATCGCCCTGTACGACGACCTGGATCACCGCATTGACGCAATCTGTGATGCCTGGGAGATCAGCCTGAAATACGCCAAGCCTGCGGACCACAAGAATGAGATCGTGGCGCCGCTGTCGCGCGACAACGTGGCGGGCACCAATGACAATAAGTACCGCCTAGACTTTGAGGAGCGCTATCCCGGCGCCAAGCCTGTCGAGGTGAACTAGCGCTTTGTCGTTTCCGAGCCGGCAGTTAGGGACGTTCCTAAACTGCCGGCAGAAAAGGAACGTCCCTAACTGCCGGTCAAAAAAACGAGCGGGGATCATGGGACCCTCGCTCGTTTTTTGGGCACTGTTTCGACTGCGCCGTTACTTGTCGGCGGCTGCTTTCTTGGCAGTCGACTTCTTCGCGGTCGTCTTCTTGGCGGCAGTGGCTTTCTTGGCCGTCGTCTTCTTTGCCGCCGTGGTCTTCTTCGCCGCGCTCGCCTTGGTCGCAGTCTTGCGGCCGCGGGCGGGCTTCTTCTCCTTGGTCGGGCAGTCCATGTTCACGCAGATGCGCCACGGGCCGCGCGCCGTGTTGACCACCACGATGGGGGCGCCGCACTCGGGACAGGTCTCGCCCGTTGCCTCAAGCTTGCCACGCGCCGGCAGCGGATAGCTCACGCCGCAATCGTCATAGTTGGTGCAGCGGATAAAGCGCTTGCCGCTCTTCTCACTCTTGTGTGCAATCAGATCGCCATGGCGTCCGGCCTCGGCGCACACCTTGCACTCGCCCACCTTAAGGTCGGGCTCGTAGTTGGTGGGGCATGTGGGGTTCACGCAAATCTCGAAGGCCTTCTGGCGGAACGGCTGACACTTAATGCGCGGCGCGCCGCATTCGGGGCACACGGCAGCCTCACCCTCGAGCGGGCTTACCTTGACGCCGCTCGGCACCGGATAGGTCACGTCGCAGTCGGGCCAGCCCATGCAGCCAATAAAGCTACCGCGGGTCTTGGCGCTCGTCTTCATAACCAAGTCCTTGCCGCACTTGGGGCAGGCGCCCACGCGCGCATCGGCCGTGACGGCGTCGCTGATGGCGTCGCCCAGCTCCTGCGTATGCTTGAGCAGCTCGTCGAGCACGCCGGCCAGCAGCGCGCGCGAGTGCGTCACGACATGCTCTTCGGTGTCCTCGCCGCGCTCCACGCGAGTCATGTCGCCGTCGAGCTCACTGGTCATATCGGGGCTCGTGATGCGCGGGGCAAACTGCGACAGCGCGTCGATGATGGCGATGCCCAGCTGGCTCGGCTCCACGGGATCGTTTTTGAGATAGCGCACGGCGTACAGGCGCTCGATGATGCTTGCGCGCGTGGACTTGGTGCCCAGGCCGCGCTTTTCCATCTCCTGCACGAGCTTGCCCTGGCTGTAGCGCGCGGGCGGCTCGGTCTGCTTGGCCTCGAGCTTAATGTCGAACACGTCGACCGTGTCGCCCTGCTCCAGCGGCGGCATCTGCTCGTCGCGCTTGAGACCGTACGGGTATGCCTCGCGGAAGCCCGGGGTCACGAGCACATCGCCCGAAGCCACGAACGGCTCGCCGTTCACGTCGAGCTCGAGCTTGGTGTTCTCGATGGTCGCGGGACCCATAAGCGTTGCCAGGAAGCGACGAGCGATGAGGTCGTAGAGCTTGCGCTGGCCGCCATCGAGTGTGGTCGGATCGCCCTCGCCCGTGGGGTAGATAGGCGGGTGGTCGGTGGTCTCGACTTTGCCGCGCGTGGGCTTCATGGGGCCGGCGAGCACCTTTTTGCATACGGGCGCCAGAGCCGGGTTGATCTTTGCCAGGTCGCTCACCACGGCGCCCAGATCGAGCGTCGCGGGGTACACGGTGTTGTCGACACGCGGGTAGCTGATGAGGCCCGCCATGTAGAGGGACTCGGCGATGCGCATGGTACGTGCAGGCGAGATACCCTCGGCCGCGGCGGCTGCCTGCAGCGAGGTGGTCGCAAACGGCGTGGGCGGCTGCTGCTTGCGCGAGCGCTTGGTCACCGCGGCGACGGTTGCCGTCTTGGCACCGTCAACGTGGCCGTACGCCGTCTCGGCGGCATCTTTATCGGTAAAGCGCGCCGTCTTGTGCGCAATCTTAAAGCGGTCGTCCTCGACAGCGCCCTGCGCGGCACCCATGCCGCGAATCTGCCAATAGTCCTCGGGCACAAACGCCATGCGCTCGCGCTCGCGCTCGACCACCAGGGCGAGCGTCGGCGTCTGCACGCGGCCGGCGGAACGCACGTTGCCAAAGCCGCCAAACTTGGCGAGCGTCAGGTAGCGCGTGAGCACCGCGCCCCAGATGAGGTCGATGTGTTGACGGCTCTCGCCGGCATCGGCCAGGTTCTGGTCGAGCGAGACGAGATTATCGAAGGCCTGCGTGATCTCGGCCTTGGTAAACGAAGAATACTGGGCGCGGGCGACCGGCAAGTCCGGCGCGACCTCGCGCACCTTGTTGAGGGCGTCCGAGCCGATCAGCTCACCCTCGCGATCGAAGTCCGTGGCGATGATGACGCTGTCGGACTTCTTGGCAAGGTTCTTGAGCGAGCGAATGAGCTCTTTCTCGGCCGGTAGCTTAATGACGGGCGCCCAGGTGAGATAGGGCAGGCTCTCGAGCTTCCAGCCCTTGATGGAAATGCCGTCGGCAAGGAACGGCTTGCGCTTGGTGTCGTAGGGCGGACGAGCCAGGCCATCGGGCATGTCGGCCGGCAGCATCTCGCCGTCCTCGGTCACCGAATACCAGCCCAGCTTTTTATCGAACAGCACGCTGTCGCAAAAATCGGGCGCAAGGATGTGACCGGCAAGGCCGATCGTCACGCACTCCTCGCCCTTCCACTCAAAACGGTAGATGGCGGTGTTGTACACCTTGTCCTTTTTGGGCTTGCCCGTGGACAGACGCTCGGCGATCTGACGCGCGGCGTCGTTTTTCTCGGCGATGATGAGCTTCAAAAGAGGCTCCTATCTCGTATCTCTGCGGCTACGCCCGCCCTCTTGGCGGCCGACTTACGCCCTTGCTTGCTCAATCTGCCCGATGAGCCAATCGCACCAGGCATCCATGCCCTCGCCCTTGCGCGCGCTCACGGCAAACCGCGGCGCTTGCGGATTGAGGTCATCGAGTGTCTTAGTATACCTATCCATGTCAAAATCGAAAGCCGGAGCCACGTCGACCTTGTTGAGCAGCTGCGCGCCGGCGTGTTGGAAGATGCCCGGGTACTTGATGGGCTTGTCGTCGCCCTCGGGCACCGAGAGAATCATGATGGACAGGTTCTCGCCCAGGTCAAAGTCGACCGGGCAAACCAGGTTACCCACGTTTTCGATAAAGATGACGTCGATGTTCTCCAGACCGACGGCCTGGTCGAAGGCGTCGACGGCCTCCATGATCATGTTGCCCTCGAGGTGGCACAGGCCGCCCGTGTTGATCTGGATGGCGGGCATGCCGGCTTCCTTCATGGTGATGGCGTCGACATCCGAGGCGATATCGCCCTCGATGACGGCGCAGCGCAGGCCGGCTTTGTCACGCAGGCGCTCGTTGGTGCCCAGAATCGTGGTGGTCTTACCCGAGCCGGGGCTCGACAGCACGTTGATCACGTAGGTGTTCGTCTGCTCAAATCGCTGACGCAGCTGATCTGCCAGGCGCTCGTTGCGCGACAGAATCGGCGATGCAATATCAATCGTTTTCTCGGCCATACTTAGCGCTCCTTACTTTGGCCCCTTTATACCCCATCACCAGATGGCTAGCGGGCTAATCGTCGGGGGTTTCGATTTCGATACTTGCGATATCGAGCTCGCGGCCGTGCAGTAGGCGCACGTTGGCACCACCACACTGGGGACAGCGACAGCGGAAGCGATCGTGGTCGAAAACCTCGCCGCAGTCCAGACACTCGCTTTGTGGATGGACCTCCTCCACGGCAAGCTCGCAGCCGCGCGTGAGCGGGTCATCGTCGCGAAACGTCTCCCACGCAAAGTCGAGCGCCTCGCGCACAACTTCGGTCATATCCCCGATACGCAGCGTTACCAAAACGGCGCGCGAGGCCCCCGCCCCACGCGCCGCGCGAATCACTGTATCGAGTATGCCGTTGACAATGCCAACCTCGTGCATACCGATTTACTCCTCGTCGTCCTCGTCGTCCGAGAACAGGTCCAGACGGCTCACGAACAGGCCCTCCTTGCCCTCGCGCGCGGTAATGACCACGCGAGCGATGGCGAGCGAAATCTCGTAGAGCGAGAGCAGGGCGCCATACATGAGACCCAGCGTAACGGGCGAGCCGTCGGGCGTAATCACAGCCGAACCCACGAGCAGGCCTACGTACACGTAGCGCCAGGCGCTGCGGAAGGCCGCATAGGACACGATGTGGAAAACGGACAGGTAGAAGATGATGAGCGGCAGCTCAAACGCCACACCAAAGCCGATCATAAAGAGCAGCTCCATGTTGACGTAGTTCTCCAGGTCGGGCAGCGCCGTGGCGACGGCCGAAGTCTCGCCGATGAGCCACTCAAAGCCCGCCGGGATAATGATGAAGTAGCAGAAGATGGCGCCCAGGAAGAACAGCACCGTCGAGGCAAGCACCGTGGGTACGACCCATTTGCGCTCGTTGGGGCGCAGTGCCGGCAGGAAAAATGCCAGAATCTGCCAGATGATCATGGGCGTGCACATGACCACGGCCATCTTGATGGCCAGCGAGAAGCGCAGGCCAAAACCGCCGAGCGTGGTGGTGATGTAGAACTTACCGTCCGGCACAAACGAGCGGATGGGATCCTCGAGGATATCGAGCACCACGGGCGTGGCAAAGTACAGCACGATGGCGGCGGCAAACACCGACACGACCACGATGGTCAGGCGGCGACGGAGCTCTCCCAGGTGATCGAAGAGCGGCATACGCGCAGGTCCGATAGGCATTACTCATCGCCTCCCTTCGGGGCATCGGCGGCAGCAGTCTCGGCAGCGTCCTCGGCCTCGAGCTCGCGAGCGAGCTGGTCGACGACAGCCTTGCGCTTGCGGGGACGGCGGGCGTAGAGGTCAGCCGTCGTGGGCTCTGCCGGCTCGGGCTCGGGCTCTGCAGCAGGCTCGGGCTCGACGGCAGTAGCAGGCTCTGTACCCTCGGCCTCATCAACAGCGCCTTCGCCCTCAGCAGCACCCTCGCTCGCGGCCTTCTCGGCAGCAAGACGAGCGCGACGCTCGGCAAAGGTCTCCTTCTTGGCGGGCGCTGCCGTCTCGGCGGCATCCTCGTCCGCATCGGAATCGTCGTCGGGCGCAGCAGCCTTCTTGGGCTTGACCGGGGCCGACGCGGCCTCGCTCACCGGATCGATAATCTCGGACTGAACAACGGCCGTCATCTTTTCCTGCGTCTCGCGGAACTGACGGATGGCACGGCCGATCGTGCGGCCCATCTGCGGGAGCTTATCCGGGCCAAACAGCAAAAAGCCGAAGACCACGATGATCGCGAGCTCACCCTCTCCAATACCAAACACACATACCTCCAAGGCTCGATGTGAGTCGAGCCCGCACCGCGCCATTCGGCCGGAACTCGTCTATTCATTCGGTCAAGTATAGCGCCCGGACGCCAAAACGTCCGAGCGCATCACAAACATATGCCAAACGGCACGCCCTTTTGGGGGCAAAGATTATGCAGCGGTGATCGAAATCTCCTGGTCGACACCCAACAGCTGAACCACGCGCATCACCGGGGGCTGCACGTTGACGCAACAAAAACGCTTGCCGTGGTCGACCGCGTGGTGCGCGGCGCCCACGAGCACGCCAATGCCCGTCGAATCGATGTAGCTCACCTGGGCAAAATCGAGCTCAACGGCCTCAGTGGGCTGCTCGAGCGCCAGGTCGATGGCATTGCGCAGGCTATCGGCGTTAGAGATATCGATCTCACCGGTCACCTTAATGGTGTAGAGCTCTGGCGTGGGGTTGGTGGAAATACCCAAATCCATGTATACGCTCCTTTACGTATCGAAAGTGCGGATAGTACGGGAAGCTGCGCGTTAGGCGCGCTCGGCACGAGCAAGCTCGGCAGCGACAAGCTTAACGGCCAGCACCAGCACATCGAGCGCGGCCTCCAGGTCCTCGACCGTGGGATAGCTCGGCGCGATGCGGATGTTGGTGTCGCGCGGGTCCTTGCCATAAGGCCAGGTGGCACCGGCCGGCGTGAGCTTGACGCCCAGGTCGGCACAAAGCGCGGCTACCTTCTGGGCCGAGCCCTCGGGACCATCGAAGCTTACAAAGTAGCCGCCGCGGGGGTGCGTCCAGGTGGCGCAGCCCGTGTCGCCCAAGCCCTCGGTGAGCTTGCGCTCGACGGCCTCAAAGCGCGGGCGCAGGAACTCGGCATGCTTTTTCATGTGCTCCTTAACCGCCTCGATGGTGGGAAGGAAGCGAACGTGGCGCAGCTGGTTGAGCTTGTCGGCGCTGATCAGACCGGCCTTCAGGCGCTTGGAGAACTCGGCAATTACCGCGGGGCTCGCGCCGATAAAGCCGATACCGGCACCCGGGAAGGTGATCTTGGACGTCGAGGCAAAGGCAACCACGCGATCCTCGGTGCCCGCCGCGCGAGCGAGGTCAAAGATATTTGCGAGCTCGTCGGTCTCGTCGTACAGGTCGTGCACGCAGTAAGCGTTGTCCCAAAAGATGCGGAAATCGGGCGCGGCCGTGGGCATCTCGACCAGGTGGCGCACAGTGTCCTCGCTAAAGGTGATGCCCGTGGGGTTGGAATACTTGGGCACGCACCAGATGCCCTTGATGGAATCGTCGGCGGCAACCAG
>CAUGKA010000041.1 GCA_959599615.1 uncultured Collinsella sp.
TCTTCCCCGAGGGCACGCGCATCCGCTCGCGCGAGATCAAGCCCGAGGTCCACGGCGGTTTTGCGCTCATCGCTCAGATGGGCAAGGCGCCCGTCAACCCGCTCGCCATTTGCGGCTGGTCCGACATCACGCCCGCGGGCAAAAAGCTCATGCGTCCCAAGAAGTGCTGGATTCGTGCCGGCAAGGCCGTCGCGCTTTCGGACGCGCCGGCCGGGCTTAAGCGTACGGAGCGCCTGACCTGGTTTGAGTCCGAGGCCATGAACCGCGTCTACGCCATGCGAGACGAGCTGTGCGCCGAGCATCCGGGCAGGTTCTAGCCATGAGCGAGAACGTGACGAACACTGCCGTGACCGCGTCCGACCAGGCAACCGCGCCTACCATCGAGATCGCCGCCCACGCCGGCACTTGCTACGGCGTACAGCGTGCGCTCGATATGGCGCTGGCCGCTGCGCCGCAGGCAGGGGAGTGCAATCAGGTCCATACCTTGGGTCCGCTCATCCATAACCCTATCGTGGTGCGCGAGCTCGCTGAGGCAGGCGTTAGCCTGGCTGAGAACCTGGATAGCGCCGCAACCGGTACCGTGATCATCCGCGCCCACGGCGTGGTGCCGCAAGTGATCGATGCTGCCCGCGAGCGCGGCCTTACCGTGGTCGACGCCACCTGTCCCTACGTGAAGAAGGTCCATGTGGCCGCCGAGCGCCTGGTACGCGAGGGCTACCGCGTGGTAGTCGTAGGCGAGCCGGGCCATCCCGAGGTTGAGGGCATCTTGGGCCACGCCGGCAATGATGCACAGGTCGTGAGCTGTGCCGCCGACGCCACCGCCTTGTCGCTCAAGGGCAAGGTAGGCCTTGTCGTGCAAACCACCCAGACTGCGCAGAACCTCGCCGAGGTCGTGGCTGCTATCACCCCGCGCGTACAGGAGCTGCGCGTGATCAACACCATCTGCGCCGCCACGAGTGAGCGTCAACAGGCAGCAGCCACACTTGCCAACCGCTGCGACTGCATGGTCATCGTGGGCGGCAAGAACTCGGGCAACACCCGCCGCCTGGCGCAGATTTGCGCAGACGCCTGCGAGCGCACGCATCACATCGAGGAAGCTTCCGAGCTCCAGGCCGCGTGGTTTGCCGACGCTCACCACATCGGCATCACCGCCGGAGCCTCCACCCCGCAAGAACACATCGAACGCGCCGTCACGCGCATCAAGGAGCTTTGCCGCTAACCATGGACCAGATCGTACCCGCATACGCCGCCGAGGTGGCCGATTACGGGCGCAGCCGCGACCCCGAGCCGGGTGAGGGCGCGCTCGTCAAGAACGTGCGTCCCGAATCGCCCGCGTGGGATGTGGGTATCGAGCCGGGCATGCGCGTGCTCACGGTCAACGGTGAGCAGCTTACCGACATGATTGTGTGGCTCTGGGAGGCCGACGATGATACCGTCGAGCTCGAGGTTTTCGACCCGCGCGACGGCACCGTCACCCCCGTCGAGCTCGACCGCTTTCCCGGCGAGGATTGGGGTTTGGAGTTCGATGGCCCCATCTTCGACGGCATGCGTACCTGCGTCAACGCCTGCGTGTTCTGCTTTATGACCATGCTCCCCAAGGGCGGCCGCTCCACGCTCTATATTCGCGACGACGACTATCGCCTCAGCTTTTTACAGGGCAACTTTGTCACGTTGACCAACCTTTCCGACGAGGACGCGCAAAACGTCATCGACCGCAACATGAGTCCGATGAACGTATCGGTCCATGCCGTGAGCCCCGATGTTCGCCTCCGCATGATGGGCCGCAACGCCCAGCGTGGCATGGACGTGCTCGAGGCCATCATGGCCGCCGGCATCGAGATTCACGCGCAGATTGTTTTGTGCCCCGGCATGAACGACGGCGAGGAGCTGGAAAAGACCCTGCGCTACTGCGAGGAACATGAGCAGATCACCAGCCTGGGCATTGTGCCGCTCGGTTTTACCAAGCACCAAAACCGCTTTAGCTGGTCATACAGCGACAAGCCCGAGCTGGCGCGCGAGACCATTGCCATGATCCGTCCCTACCAGGACCGTGCCTTCGAGCGCTTTGGCCGCCACACCTTCCAGATGAGCGACGAGTTCTATCTGGACGCCGGCATCGATCCTCCCGAGGCGGACTTTTACGACGGTTACCCGCAGTACTACGACGGCATCGGCATGATCCGCTCGTATCTAGACGAGACCGACGACGTGCTTGCCGCCGATACCGAGCGTCTGGCCCGCGTCCGCGAGGCCATCGCCGCCCGCAGCCAGCACCTGCTGTGCCTCTCGGGCGCCAGCGCACGCGACACGGTGGCCCGCTTTGTGGAGTCGCCCCAGGGACTCGCCGGCACTGTCACGGCCATCAAGAACCGCTACTTTGGCGGCAACGTGGACGTGACCGGCCTCATCGTCGCGTGTGACATCTTGGAGCAGCTGCCCCAAGATCTGTCGGGGGTTATGCTCTTTGTGCCTAAGCTCATGTTCAACGCTGACGGCATGACGCTTGACGAGTATCATCGTGACGATTTACTCGCAAGCCTTACCAGTCGCGGCGCCGAGGTTCATGTGGTGTCGACCATGCCGCATGAGCTGCTCGATACCCTGGAGCACATCCTTGGCATTGTGCCCGCAGACTCTACTAATTCCGCTGACCCTATCCATTAAAGGAGAGCAGATGAAACCTATCGTCGCCGTCGTCGGACGCCCCAACGTGGGCAAGTCCACGCTCGTTAACCGCCTGGCCCAAACCTCGGACGCCATCGTCCATGAGTCCCGCGGCGTCACGCGCGACCGCTCGTATCACACGGCCGATTGGAACGGCCGCGAGTTCACCATCGTCGACACGGGCGGCATCGAGCCGCTCAAGAGCGATGACGTCTTTGCCACGTCCATCCGCGACCAGGCCCTCGCCGCCGCCGAGGAAGCCGCTGTCATCCTGTTTGTGGTCGACGGCCGCACCGGCGTCACCGAGGAGGACGAGTCGGTTGCCCGCATGCTCAAGCGCTGCGACAAGCCGGTCTTTCTGCTGGTGAACAAGCTCGACAACCCCGATCGCGAGAACGACAGCATCTGGGAGTTCTATTCGCTCGGCATCGGTGAGCCCACACCCCTCTCGGCCCTGCATGGCCATGGCACGGGCGACCTGCTCGACGACATCGTGGCGCTGCTGCCCGACGAGGAGGACGAGGTCGCTGACGAGTTCCCCGATGCGCTGAACGTCGCCATCATCGGCCGCCCCAATGCCGGCAAGTCATCGCTGTTCAACCGCATCCTGGGCGCCGACCGCTCTATCGTGTCCAACATTGCCGGCACTACGCGCGACGCCATCGACACCGTCGTTGAGCGCAACGGCAAGCACTACCGCATGGTCGACACCGCGGGTATTCGCAAGAAGAGCACCGTGTACGAGAACATCGAGTACTACTCGATGGTCCGCGGCCTGCGCGCCATCGATCGCGCCGACGTGGCACTGCTCGTCGTCGACGCCTCCGTGGGTGTTACCGAGCAGGACCAGAAGGTCATGGGATTGGCCATCGAGCGCGGCTGCGCCATCGTGGTGCTGCTCAACAAGTGGGACCTGCTCGACGACGACCGCAAGCGCGAGGCCTGCATGGAGACCGTCGACCGCCGTCTGGGCGTTATGGCTCCCTGGGCCCAGTACCTGCGCATCTCTGCCCTCACCGGCCGCAGCGTCGAAAAGATCTGGGCGATGGTCGACGCCGCTGAGAAGACGCGCTCGCAAAAGATCACCACCTCGCGCCTCAACACCTTCCTCACCGACCTGCGCGAGTTCGGCCACACCGTGGTGGACGGCAAGCGCCGCCTGCGCATGCACTACGTGACCCAGACGGGCATCAACCCGCCGACGTTTACGTTCTTCGTCAACCACAGCGACCTGGTCAACGACACCTACCAGCGCTACGTGGAGAACCGTATGCGCTCGACCTTCGATTTTGCCGGCACGCCCATTCGACTCTTCTTTAGGAAGAAGGAGCAAAAGGATGCATAATCCGATTCTGCTGACCGCCATCTGCGCCGTGGTCTCGTTCTTTATCGGAGCGATTCCGTTTGGCCTGATCCTGGGCCGCGTGTTCAACCACACCGACATTCGCAAGGCGGGCTCCGGCAACATCGGCACCACCAATGCGCTGCGCGTTGCCGGCCCCAAGGTCGCGGCACTCACGCTGCTGCTCGACTGCCTTAAGGGCGCCATCTGCGTCCTTATCGCCCGTCCGCTCATCGCGAGCGTGGGCTATGGCTTTCCGCCGAGCATTATGGCTCCCGGTGCTGCCGGCGATTGGATGCTCGGCGTCATCTGCCTGGCGGCCGTATGGGGCCACATCTTCTCGCCGTACCTCAACTTCCACGGCGGCAAGGGTATCGCCGTGGGCCTGGGCGTTATCCTCGCCTGGTACTGGCCTATTGGCCTGTCGCTGCTGGGCATGTTTATCGTGGCCGTCGCCATCACCAAGTTTGTGTCGGTGGGCTCGCTTGCCGCGGCCATCGGTCTTCCCATCGCCGCTTGCGCTGTCTTTCCGTACAGCAGCCTAGGCCTTAAGTTTTGCATGGCGATGATCGGCATCACCGTGGTGTGGGCCCATCGCGCGAACATAAAAAAGCTCATGACCGGTAAGGAGTCCAAGCTCTCGTTTACCAAGCGCGTCACCGAGCCCGACGATAAGTAGGAGAGAGTCATGAATGTTGCGCTGATTGGCTCTGGCTCCTGGGGAACCGCCGTCGCCGGCCTTGCCGCCGCGCGAGCCGAGCGCGTGACCATGTGGGCCCACAGCGAGCAGACGGCCGCCGGCATTAACGGCGAGCATCGCAACCCGCGCTATCTGGTGGGATACGAGCTGCCGGATAACGTGATGGCAACGACCGAGCTCGCCCAGGCGCTCGACGGCGCCGATGCGATCATCTTTGCCGTGCCCTCCACGCACTTGCGCGACGTGTGCCATCAGGCAGCGCCGTTTATCGATGCCGAGACCCCGGTCCTGTGCCTCACCAAGGGCATCGAGCCCGAGTCCGGCTTGCTCATGAGCGAGGTCATTGCCAGCGAGATCGGCAACGACCGGCGTGTGGCGGCCCTCTCGGGACCCAACCATGCCGAGGAGATTTGCCGCGGCGGGCTCTCTGCCGCCGTCATCGCCAGCGAAGACCCGCAGGTAGGGGAGACCTTTAAGGAGCTGCTGCTGTCCACGGCCTTCCGCATCTACCTGTCGTAGGATATGACCGGCGTCGAGGTATGCGGCGCCATGAAAAACGTTATCGCCATCGTGTGCGGTATCTCCGCCGGCTCGGGCGCGGGCGACAACACGCTTGCCCTCATCATGACGCGCGGCCTGGCCGAGATCAGCCGCCTGGTGCACGCCCGCGGCGGCCAGGCCATGACCTGCATGGGTCTTGCCGGCATGGGCGACCTCATTGCCACCTGCACCTCAGAGCATTCGCGCAACCGAACCTTTGGCTACGAATTTGCCCACGGCGTTTCGCTCGACGAGTACCAGACGCGCACGCATATGGTGGTGGAGGGCGCCGTTGCCGCCCGCAGCGTCAGCGAGCTTGCCCGTTCGCTGGGCGTAGACATTCCGCTCACCTTTGCCGTGGAGCAAACGCTCTACAACGGTGTTACTTTGGATAGGGCGCTCGAGATCCTTACCGACCGCGTCCCCTCTCAAGAGTTCTACGGACTCACCGACTAGCGCAGAAAGGCTACTACCATGGGTTCCATCAAAATCGCTCCGTCCGTCCTTTCGGCCGACATGGCCAACCTCAAGGGCGAGCTCGACAAGATCGCCGGCGCCGATTACGTGCACTTTGACGTCATGGACGGTCATTTTACCGGTAACCTCACCTTTGGCGTCGATATCCTCAAGGCCGTCAAGCGCTCCACCGTTGTACCGATCGACGCGCACCTGATGGTGTCGAATCCCGACGAGACCGTCGATTGGTACGCCGATGCCGGTGCCGATATGATCACCGTGCACTACGAGGCCTCCACGCACCTGCACCGCACGCTCACGCACTTGCAGCAGCGCGGCGTCAAGGCCGGTGTGGTGCTCAACCCCGCCACGCCCGTCTGCGTGCTCGAAAGCATCATCGACGTTGTCGACATGGTGCTGCTCATGAGCGTGAACCCCGGCTTTGGCGGCCAGAGCTTTATCCCCGGTACCATCGCCAAGATCCACGAGCTCAAGACCATGTGCGAGCGTCACGGCGTTTCGCCCCTCATCGAGGTCGATGGCGGTATTTCTTCCAAGAACATTGCCGAGGTCGTCAAGGCCGGCGCCAATGTCCTGGTGGCCGGTTCCGCCGTATTTAAGTCCGAAGATCCCGCTGCCGAGGTTGCGCTACTGCAGAAGCTGGGCAACGAAGCTGCACAGGAGGCATAAACCCTTATGACCGCAGGTCAAAACCGCATACCCGTGAATCTTGACTATGCCGCCTCGACGCCCATGCGCGCCGAGGCGCTCCTTGCGCAGCGCGAGTACGACGACAGCGAGCTTGCCGGCGTCAACCCCAACTCGCTGCATTCGCTCGGCCGCAAGGCTGCCGCGCGTCTGGAGGTTGCACGTCGCGAGATCGCCCGCAGCTTTGGCGCGCGCGTCCGCCCGTCCGAGATTGTACTGACCAACGGCGGCACCGAGGCAAACCAGCTGGCGCTGCTCGGTCTTGCCGAGGGCGCCCGTCAACGCGACCGTAAACGCAACCGCGTGATCGTATCTGCCATCGAGCACGATTCAATTCTGGACAACCTGCCATTGCTGCGTGCCGCCGGCTTTACCGTCGACCTGGTGCAGCCCTGCCGCATGGGCTACATTGAGCCTGCCACGCTTGTCGAGCTGCTAGGCGACGACGTGGCGCTCGTGAGCATCATGGTTGCCAACAACGAGACCGGCGTGGTGCAGCCCATCCGCGAGCTTGCCGCGGCCACGCATACCGTTGGCGCCCTGTTCCACACCGATGCCATCCAGGGGTATCTGCACATTCCGCTCGATGTCACCGAGCTGGGCGTCGACGCCATGTCCGTCGCAGCCCACAAGATTGGCGGTCCCGTGGCATCTGGCGCACTCTACCTTAAGAGCCGCACGCCGCTGCGCCCGCGCATCTTTGGCGGCGGACAGGAGGCCGGTCGTCGTGCCGGCACGCAAGACCTGCGAACGCAGCTCGCCTTTGCCGCTGCCGCCTCGTCTCTGACGCCCCATGTGGCTCAGGAGCGCGCGAAGCTGCAAGCCCTTTCCGACAAGCTCTACGCCACGCTTACGGCTCATCCGCGTATTCATGCCACCATGGGCGACTACGCACAGGCTGATCGCCTGCCGGGCATGGTGTCGATCTACGTTGATGGCATGGACTCCGAGGAGCTCATCGTCAAGCTCGATGCCGCCGGCTTTGAGGTTTCGGCCGGCTCGGCGTGCTCGAGCGGCAGCATGGACCCGAGCCATGTGCTCAGCGCCATGGGCATTGGTCGCGAGCAGGCACTAGGTGCACTGCGCATTTCCTTTGACGACCGCGTGAATCCGGACGATCTGGACGAGTTTGCCCAGACGCTGCTCTCGATCGCAGGTGCCGCATGATCGTCGCCGAGCTCGAGCGCGCGCTACTGGCACGCTATCCCAAGACCAATGCCGAGAGTTGGGACCATGTAGGACTCTCCGTCGGCGACCCTGCCGCGGAGATTACCGGTGTTGCCTGCGCACTCGATGCGACCGAAGCCAATGTGCACCGCGCCCAGGAGGCCGGCGCCAACGTGCTGCTAACGCATCATCCCGTCTATATCAAGGCGCCCGAGGCGTTTTGCCCGCCCGGTGCGACGCGCCCCCAATGCAGCGCGGCGCTCTACGAGGCAGCCCGTTGCGGCGTGAGCATTATCTCGCTCCACACCAACCTGGACCGCTCGCACGAGGCACGTATCTGCCTAAGTAGGCTTTTGGACGCCGCGCCCGCAAGCTCGTTGGAGCACGTGGACGACCCCGAGGCCTGCGGACTGGGCGTACTCGCGACCCTCCACGACCCCTGCAGCCTGCGCAACCTTGCCGCACGCGCCGCAGCGGCGTTTGGCAGCGACCCGCGCGTGTGGGGCGAGGCCGATCACCCGTGCCGAACCATCGCAATTTTGGGCGGTTCGCTGGGTGACTTTGGCGTGCTTGCCATCGCCGCCGGTGCGAATGTCATCGTGACGGGCGAGGCGGGCTACCACGTGGCACAGGACCTTGCCTTGCGCGGGCTGCCGGTGATCTTGCTCGGCCACGACCGCTCCGAGGAGCCGTTCGTTGATATATTGATGAACTCTGCAGTTGACGCCGGAGTTGACCCCCGTCATGCGATTAAAATACTGAACCCTTGCCAATGGTGGACTGTGACAAAAGGAGAGAACTTATGAGCGCCGGCGCTACGCTACTCAAGCTGCAACAGATCGATTTGGAGCTCGCCCGCAATAAGAGCGAACTTGCCAATATGCCGGAGCTCAAGGAGCTCGCCTCAAAGCGCAAAACCTATGTAAAGCTTAAGTCCGAGATGACCAAGCTCTATGCTCAGCGCAAGGACCTCGATATTGAGCTGGACGATCTCAACACCACCGAGATCCAAACCAACAACGCCATCGAGGCCGCCAAGAAACGCCACGTCGACGGCTCTGACTATCGCGAGGTCCAGGATCTGGAAAACGAGCTCGCCACCCTGGCCAAACGCCTGGACAAGATCGAGCACACCCGCAAGGACGTCGTTGTCGCCCATAAGGAAGCACTTGACCGCGAGGCTCGCGCGCAGGCCATCATCTCCAAGTTCGAGGAGGGCGTAAAGGCCGATACCAAGGCCGCCCGTGCCAAGGCTGCCGATCTGCAGGCTCAGATCGATGCCGCCACCAAGGAGCGCACCGCGCTTGCCGCCACGCTGCCGACCGACGTGCTCAACGATTACGAGCGTCTGCTCAAGCAGTTCCGCGGTCTGGCCGTCGAGACCATCAAGGGCAACATCCCCACGGTCTGCCATACCGCGCTGCAGGCGTCATCAATGAGTGACCTCAACCATGACGGCAGCGAGATTACGCACTGCCCGTACTGCCACCGCCTGCTCGTGCTCCCCAGCAAGGAAGCCTAACGATGACGGCGGCACCCAACAATTCAATGCAACTTGAGGGAAAAACGATCCTGCTGGGCATTACCGGCGGGATCGCCGCCTATAAGTCGTGCAATATCGTGCGCCTGCTGCAAAAGCGCGGTGCGCACGTCAAGGTCGTCATGAGCGAGCATGCCACGGAGTTCGTGGGGCCGCTCACCTTCCGCGCGCTTACGGGCGAGCCGGTCGCTGTGGGCCTGTTCGACGACCCCTCCGACCCCATCCACCATATCTCGCTGGCGCAGGAGCCCGACTTGGTGGTCGTTGCGCCCGCGACGGCCAACATCATCGCCAAGATGGCCAACGGAATCGCCGACGACCTCATCTCCACTACGCTGCTTGCCACGCCGCGCCCCATCGTGATTGCGCCGGCCATGAACAATGGCATGTGGAAGGCGCCGGCCACGCAGGCCAACATGGCCACGCTGCGCGATCGCGGTGTCCACGTTGTGGGTCCGGGTAGCGGCTACCTTGCCTGCGGCGATGTGGACACGGGACGCATGAGCGAGCCCGAGGACATCGTCGAGGCCGTCTGCGAGGTGCTGAACCCCGTCCCTCAAGACCTTGCGGACAAGCGCATCGTGATCACCGCCGGCCCCACGCACGAGCCGATTGACCCCGTGCGTTTTATCGGCAACCGGTCGTCGGGCAAGATGGGTATCGCTCTGGCGGGGGAGGCCGCACGCCGCGGTGCCTCCGTCACGCTTGTGCTGGGACCGACATCGCTTGACGTTCCCCGCGGTGTGGAGTGCGTGCGCGTACAGACCGCCGCAGAAATGTTCCAGGCTGCGCTGAGCGCCTTCCAGACGGCCGATGCGGCCATTTGCGCCGCCGCCGTCGCCGACTACACGCCGGCGGCCCCGGCGGACCATAAACTCAAAAAGGCTCACGAGCGCCTGGATCGAATCGAACTCGTCGAGACCGTTGACATCCTGGCCGAGCTCTCACGCCAAAAGGGCGATCGCCGCGTGATCGGCTTTGCTGCCGAGACCGATAACGTCGTCGAGTACGCGCAGCGAAAGCTCGCCCGCAAAGGTTGCGATGCCATTATCGCCAACGATGTCTCGCGCGCCGATTCAGGCTTTGGGACCGATACCAACAAGGCCTGGATCGTAAGCGCAACTGGCACGCAAGAACTTCCCGTGCTAACAAAACCCCAGCTTGCAGATGCAATTTTGGACTTGCTTCAAAATTTATAAAAAAGTTCTTGCGCAAGTACAAAGTTTCGGGTTAATATACTCCCTGTTGCGAGCAAGAGCAGAGCAACAAACAAAAACTTCGGGACGTGGCGCAGCTTGGTAGCGCACTTGACTGGGGGTCAAGGGGTCGCTGGTTCGAATCCAGTCGTCCCGACCAGAAGTTTGCAGGTCAGGCACCTAGTGCCTGACCTTTTTTGTTTTAAGCAATTGCTTAATTTTGATTAAGCAACAGGGTGCCAATAATCTACCTACGCGATAATCGCCTTTTGCGGTTACGTGCGCGTTTTGCACACGCTTGAGCCAATTTATTAACGCAATATGAATCTACATACGCGTAGCTGGTATACAGCCGAGTACAGGCTGTATTTATCGCGGCGCTTTACACAGATATAGCGACTGTAACGGACAAGCGTGTTGCTGTATTTATTCCAGTAGTTCACTTGACCGGTGGACAAGTGAGCGATTGCAACGATATGCCAAACGGGATGGGCTCTATACGAGGACGCCGCAGAGGTAATGACGGGGGAGTGCGGCAGGCGCTCTGAGAGCCGCTGTATGGTCCCATTTTTCCTCAGACCGAATACCTGCACCACGAACCTCAAATTGTTCGAGCAATTGCCAAAAGGAAGGCCCATGCAGGATTGCACGGGCCTTACATTGGATCAAATTTGAGATAGAAGCACCAAACGGGGCAGACGCAGCACCATCTCGTCGCGGCCTCGGCGAGCGACATATCGCAGTCGAGGTAGACAACGAGGAAGTCGTCAGATCCCGCACAGGGGGACCGCGATGGTGGCCACAGCGCCGCCCGAGGGGCTGTTGGCGAGCGAGACGGAGCCCCCGTGGGCGCTCGCGGCCTCGGAGGCGGCGTGGAGGCCGAGCCCGTAGTGGCGGCCTCCGTCGCGCGAGGATCGGGATGAGTCGTCTGTGAAGAGGCGCTCGCAGCCGCGTTCGAGGGCGGCGGCAGAAAAGCCCGGTCCGTCGTCGGCAACCTCGATGACGAGGCGCCCGCCCGCGACGTCACAGGAGACAGCCACGCGCGAGCGTGCGTGCTCGGCGGCGTTGGCCACGAGGTTCGCGGCGGCTCGCGCCAGGGTGGTTCGGTCGAGCGGGGCCTCGGGTGCGCCCGCGACAGCGGGACCCGTAGCCGCGTCGAGCGTCACGCCTCGCGCCCGGGCGATCTGGGCGGCCTCGGCGAGAACCTGCTCGCAGAGCTCGGCCGGCCGCATGGGGGCCCTCTCCGCCCCGCCGGACCCGCGCGAGGCCTCGATGAGCAGGCGCACGTAGCCGTCGAGCTTTTCGACACCGCCGGCTATGTCGCGCGCGGCGGCCGAGAGGTCGGCGTCATTCTCATCTTCCAGCTCCTCCGCCACGAAGTCGGCGTTGGCGCGCAGCACGGTGAGCGGCGTCTTGAGGTCGTGGGCGAGCGACGCCATCTGCTCGCGCTGCCCCCGCTCCGCGGCCCAGCGGGCCTCGAGCGACTCGGCGAGGGAGGCCCGCATAGCGTCCATCGCGGCGAGGACGTCATTCACCTCGCGCACGTTGGTGCTGCCGACCGCGAAGTCGAGCTCCCCCGCGCCGACGCGCCCCGCCGCCTCCGCGAGCGGCGCCATCTTGCGCGAGATCACGCGGCTCGCGCGGCGCGCCACGAGCGCGAGCGCGAGCGCGCTTCCCGCCGTGGCGCCGACGAGCATGAGGTTCTGCGGGTTGGGAAGCAGGCCGGCGAGGTCGCGCGAGACCCACTGCGGCAGGTACTCGCTGACGAGCGCGCAGGCCCCGCCGCCCTTGAGCGGGAACGCGGCGTAGGTGAGGCCCGAACCCCCGCCCTCGATCTCCACTGTGCCCGGATCCGCGGCGAGTGCCGTACGGGCCATTTCCGTCGCGTCCTCGAGCCGCGTGCTCTCGAGGTCTGTCATCAGCACGTATCCGTCCTTGTTCAGGATGAGGTAGCGGTACGCCGTCGGCACGTCCTGCTGCCCGCAGACGCCGTCGCGTGCCAGGCCCTCCGCGACCTCGCGCGCATTGGCCGGCCCCCAGCTTGCCTCGTAGACGAAGCCCGCGTTGATCGCCGCGGAGAGCGCCATGAACGAGGCGAGCCACGCCGTGGCGACCGCCGCGAACGCGTAGGCGAAGTAGCGCGCGATGACGAAGGAGAGCGGCATGCCCCCGCGACCTCGCGCCCCGGTCCTCAGAGCTGCCACTTGTACCCCATCCCCCAGACGGTCGCGATCGGATCGGCGCCGGCCTCGGAGAGTTTCCTCCGGGCGCGGCTGACCTGCATGGATATGGCCGCGTCGTCGGCGTCGCTCTCCCAGCCGAGCACCGCCTCGCGTATCTGCGCGCGGCTCATGACCTGCCCGGGGTGGCGGGCGAGGTACTCGCAGATGGCGTACTCGGTAGGCGTGAGCGGCACGGCCTCGCCGCCCACCGCGAGGCCGCGCGCGCCGAGGTCGATCCGCACCTCCCCGAAGGAGAGGGCGTGCGAGCGCGGCCGGCGCTCACGGCGCAGATGGGCCGCGACCTTGGCGCGCAGCTCCGCGGCCCCGAAGGGCTTGCGGACGTAGTCGTCGGCGCCCAGGCCGTAGGCGGCCACGGCGTCCTCCTCGGCCACGCGCGCGGTCAGGAAGACGATGGGCCCGTCGAAGTCCGGGCGGATCTGCCGCACGAGCTCGAAACCGTCGAGCCCCGGCATCATGACGTCGCAGAGCACGAGGTCGAAGCGCGAGAGGTCCATCCCCGGGACCGCCGTCGGGTCCGCCGCCCTGACGACCTCATGGCCGTCGCGGCCGAGGACGCGCGCGAGCGCGTCGAGGATCGCCCGTTCATCATCCACTGCCAGTATCCTCGCCATGTTCGACCTCCTGAAACTTCCGTCGAAATTGTACTAGCGCCGCGCTCAGCGGTCCAGAGCCCTGCGCGCAGCGCCGACCCCCAGCCGGCGTCGAGCAGGGCATTCCCGCCCAGGACGAGCGCTGCGGAGAGGAGGGCGAGCACGGCGGCGAGCGGCTTCCTACTCATCTGCCCTCCCGTCCTCGAAGCGGCAGAACCAGGCGATAAGGACGGCGGCGGTTGCCGGGGTGAGCACGAGGCCAGCGAGCGCGGTCGTGAGGAGAGGGCCCGCCGCGCGTGCGGCGTCGATGAAGACCTCTACCCCGAGCGACCCCAGGCGCGCGGGCCAGGCGAGCGGCACCCAGCTCAGGGGCGTCGCCAGGGCACCGGTGAGCTCGCCGGTCATGAGGCCGTGCGCAAGTCCGCCCACTGAGAAGAACGCGAGGAGCACCCCCGCCGCGCCGGCGCCGATGGCGGCGTTGCGGCCGAGGCGCAGGGCCACGCCGAGCCCCAGCGCGTAGAGGGGCAGGCTGCCCAGCACGATGCCCGCCCAGGCGGCCGC
>CAUGKA010000042.1 GCA_959599615.1 uncultured Collinsella sp.
CAAGACGAAGGCCACATTAAGTGGCCTTCTTTGCGTGCGGAACTCGCGATGAACTTCGAGCCCGCCGCCCGGGAGGGCGCCCCTTTATTGACGGAAGGCCTAATAAGCGGATATTCCATGCCCGGATGTATTCAGAGCGGGACGGGCTTTCCGGATGGGCGGTGTTTCGGAAAGTGTGTCCCAGAATCGGCGCTCAGAGTGGTCCCCACTTTCCGGTTGATGTCTTGTCCGGAAACTATGTCCCGGAATTAAGGCTTGGAATGGGATGCACTTTCCGGTTGAGAGCCTTAGCGGAAAGTGCGACCCGGAATTTACTCTTGAAGTGGGATGCGCTTTCCCAACAGGCCCTCAAGCGGAAACTGCGTCCCATTCCGAAGGCAGATTCCGGGACACACTTTCCGAATACAAAGAAGGCCACTTAATGTGGCCTTCAACTTATATATGTTCAGCGGATACCCCCATGACAAGCCGTGCTCCAACAACAAGGCGTCTGTCCGGGCGGAGGCATATAAGGTTCATCGCGAGTTCCGCACGCAAAGGAGGCCACTTAATGTGGCCTCCGTCTTGCGCAGGACTGTCCGAGCAGGGAACCTTATATGCCTCCGCCCGGACAGACGTTTCAGTTATGAGCGACCCGCTACTTGATCTTAGTAGTACCCGGCGCCAGGTTGGGGTCGGTCTCGTTGGCCTCGGTCTGGAAGTGCTCGGTATAGACGTTCTTGCCGTCGCGGAACATCTCGTAGTACTGCATCTTGGCGTAATCCTCGCGCGCCTTGGTGGCGGCTGCGGCAGCGGCGTCGTCACCGGTGACGTTGGAGGAAAGCGCCCAGCGCAGGCTGGCGTCCTCGTAGCCCACGGAGTTGATGGCGGGCAGCGACTCGCGCAGTGTCATATGCGCCTTCTGATAGTCGGAAAGCGGTGCGCCGATCAGCTGCATGAGCTGGGTGGACAGGTAGTTGGTGGACAGGTCGTCGGTCTCACTCGTCTGGTCGCAACCGGCAACGTCGTAGTTAGCCCAGATGATGTAGTCGGTCTGCCACAAGCGCTCCTGGTGGGTGGCGTCGTCCTCGCCGGTAAACCACTTGTCGTTGAACTTGGACGGGAAGAACGGCTGGTGGTCGCCCCAGAACACCACGACCACCTTGCGGTCGAGCTTGCTCAGGGCGTTGAGGAAGTAGCGAAGCGCCTGATCGGACTGCTCGATGCACGAGACATACTCGTCGACATCGGAGAGCGTGCCGTCCTCGACGGTCTTGGCGTCCAGGTCGGTCGTGTCGATGTTCAGGTGCATCTGCTTGTCGACCGGCAGCAGGCCCGTATCGTAGCCCGAGTGGTTCTGCATGGTCACGTCGAAGATAAACTGCGGGTCGGCGTTCTGGTCGAGTAGCTCAAGAATCTTGTCGTAGGTTGCCTGGTCGGTCACCATGCCGCGCAGGGTGTCGGCTCCCTGGAAGTCGTTGATGGACAGGAACTGGTCAAAGCCAAAGTCCTTGTAGACGTTCTCGCGGTTCCAGTTGGTCGCGTGGTTGGGGTGCATGGCCGTGGTGGAATAGCCGAGCGATTTGAACTGCTCTGCCAGGTTCCCAGTCGTTTCCATGTTGTAGATGGTGTAGGGGTACACGCCCGAGCCCAGGTTGGCCATGGAGTTGCCGGTCATAAACTCAAACTCGGTATTGGCGGTACCGCCGCCGTAGGCGCTCACATAGAGCTTGCCGCGGCTGAGGCAGTTGGACAGGTTCTTAAAGTACTGCGGGCCCTCGTAGCCGGCGCGCATGTTCTGGTAGATGGACAGGTCCGAGAAGGTCTCGTTCATGATGGCGATGACCGTGGGCTTCTCGCTGTCGAATTGCTCCTTTGCGGCGGTGCGCTCGTCGCTCTTGGCGGCGTCGGACTTGTCGTAGGCCTTGGCGTACTTTTTGAGCGTGGCCTTGGCGTCATCGACAGAGTAGTCGGCGGGTTTGGGCGGCTTGATGGACTGCGCTGCACTAATAAAGGCAGGCAGATAGCCCTCGCGCCAGTAGCTCTCGAGCGGGCGCCAGGTGTAGACGGTGATGCCGAGGGTGTTGTAGTAGTCGATGAGGGTGACGTGCGCGGTCACGCCGCCCAGGCACAGCACCGCCACGAGCAGGTTGGTGAGCAGCATGCGCTTGGCGTTGGCGGCGCCCTTCTGGCGATGCGGCGCGACCAGGCCGGCGTACTCGCACAGCAGCATGGCGATGGCGGTAAAGCTCATGGACAGCACGCAGAACAGCGAGATCGAGAAGGTGTAGCCGTTGCCGGCGACCGCGGCGGCGGTGGAGATGGCCGAAAGGTCGCCCGGCTGGATCGGCATGGATTTAAACGTGATGACAAAGAACTCGGCAATGCCTAGGACAAAGAGGGCAAAGGCCAGGACCGCGGGAGCTGCGCCGTGGCGCTGGAATAGGAAGAACAAGCCGGTCATGAGCACGGTGATGATGGCCCACTCGAGCAGGATGCACAGGGGGTAGACCCAGGTAAAGTCGTGGTTGGACGAGACCTCCATGCCCAGCAGCGCAAAGACGCCGGCGAGCAGCAGGCACAAGACGGCGGCGACGAGCGGGCGGCCCACAAAGGCACCGCGCAGGCGGGCGAGCTTGCCGGTGGGGGCGGGGGCGTCGGCCGAGGCGAACGCAAAGACGCGCGGGGCGATGCGGTCGCGGGCGATGCTGGCCCAAGCGCAGCCGGTGAGGATGGCGTTGGTCAGGATGAGCATCACAAAGGCGAGCGGTTCGTTTTGGGCGACGAGGCCAATAGCGCCCCAGACGGTCAAAAAGAGCTGGAACAGGCCGAAGGCGACGCTCCACCCAAGAGCGCTTTTGGCAACGGTGCCCGACTGTGCGCGAATGGCCTTGGCCTCGCGCAAGACAAGGTAGACGGTCGCCGCAAGACCGACGAGCGAGATGGCGGCAGCGAACATGCTGAGACTCCTCACAAACTTAAAACCTACGAAAGCGGGGATTTACCCGATTGTTACCAAGATATGCGCTGCAATTGGTGGCTGCGCACAACAACCAGCCATATTAACGCGCACGTGTGGCGGTGTGGCGCAATGTAGTGGCGACCTGCGCGATAATGGACGGGAATTACACGGAAACGTAAAGGCTTCTTAAAGAAATGACGAGGGTAGGGCGATGAGCGAGCAGGTTTGCAAGGCGGACATGGGCGGCGACGGTGCGGCGGTCGATATGTTCGGCTATCCGGTCGAGACTACGGGCAACGTGGTGCTGGACATCTTGGAGCACCGTTCCTCTACGCGTGCCTTTGCGCGCGATGACGACGGTCGCCCCGTGGCGGTGACCGACGAGCAGCGGGCGGCGATCTTGCATGCGGCGAGTCGCGCGCCGTCGGCGGGCGCCATGATGATGTATTCCATCGTAAGCATTCGCGAGCAGGCTACGCTGGATCGTCTGGCCGACCTGTGCGATCACCAGCCCATGATCGCCAAGGCGCCCTGGGCACTTATATTTGTGGTCGACTATGCCAAGTGGATCGATCTGTTTGAGCATGTGGGTTGCTTTGAGCCCGAGTTTGTCGAGCGCACGGGCAAGGCGCCCCGCCGCGCGCCGGGTTTGGGCGACTTTGCCATCGCGGCCCAGGACGCCGTGATCGCTGCGCAAAACGCCGTAGTTGCCGCTGAGGCCCTGGGGCTGGGGAGCTGCTACATCGGTGATATCGTCGAGAACGCGGAGGAAGTTGCCGCGCTGCTGGACTTGCCGCCCTATACCATGCCGCTGTCGATGCTCATCATCGGCACGCCCCGCAAGGAGCGTCCGGCGATCGCGCATCCCGTGGTGAACCTGGTGCACGAAGAGCGCTACCGCCGCGCGGACGCTGCGACTATGGATGCACAGGTGGCCGAGATGGATGCGATGTTTCGCCCGCATGCCCGCGAGGTGGGCGAGCGCGTGGTGGATATCTACACCCGCAAACACACGAGCCCCTTTATGGCCGAGATGAGTCGCTCCATGGAGTGGTGGTTCAAAAACTGGCTCGGAAAATGACGAATGTGACAAGGGGGGGCAGTCCCTTTGTCACATTACATATCGCCGCGGTAGCCTAAAGACTGTATAAATCTTTATCTAGCTGGGAAAACAGTGCATTAAAACATGGGCCGATTACCTATAATTCCTTCGAACATTAAAGTTGGGAGGAAACCGGCTTATGGAACAAAAGGCCAAGGAGGCAGCCTCGCACGCTGCGATTCCGGTGAGCATCTCGGCGATGCTCGTCACGCTGGGCGTGGTGTATGGCGATATCGGCACCAGCCCCATGTATGTAACTAAGGCTCTCGTCGCCGGTAACGGTGGCATCGGAAGCGTCACGCAGGAGTTCGTGCTCGGCGCGCTCTCCCTTGTCGTGTGGACGGTCACGCTGCTGACGACCGTCAAGTACGTGCTGATCTCGCTGCGCGCCGATAACCACGGCGAGGGCGGTATCTTTGCCCTGTACAGCCTGGTCAAGCGTTGCGGCAAGTGGCTTATCATCCCCGCCATGCTGGGTGGCGCCGCGCTGCTCGCCGACGGCATCCTGACGCCGGCTGTTACCGTTACCACGGCCATCGAGGGCCTGCGCACCATCCCCGCGGTCCATGCCGTGCTGGGCGATGATCAGGGCCGCGTCGTCGCCATTACGCTCGCCATCATCATCGCGCTCTTCTTGGTACAGCGCATCGGTACGGCCAAGATCGGTCACGCCTTTGGCCCCATCATGACGCTGTGGTTCCTGTTCCTGGGCGGCACGGGTCTGTTCTTTGTCTTCCAGCACCCCGCCGTGCTGCTGTGCCTCAACCCGGTGCGCGGCATCGCCTTTTTGCTGAGCCCCAACAACCACGCGGGCATCATGATTCTGGGCAGCTGCTTCCTCGCCACCACCGGTGCCGAGGCGCTCTACTCCGACATGGGCCATGTGGGTCGCGGCAACATTTACGCCACCTGGCCGTTCGTTAAGTGCTGCTTGCTGCTGTCCTATATGGGCCAGGGCGCTTGGCTTATGAACAACGCTGCCAACCCCGAGCTCATGGGCATTGCCGATCTCAACCCGTTCTACCAGATGCTCGCCCCGGGCCTGCGCCCGTTTGCCGTAGGCCTTTCCACCGTCGCGGCCATCATTGCCTCGCAGGCGCTCATCACCGGCGCATTCTCGCTGGTGTCCGAGGCCAGCCGTCTGGACCTCATGCCGCACATGCAGGTCTTCTACCCTGCCGAGACCAAGGGCCAGCTCTACATCCCCATGGTCAACAACGTCATGCTTGTCGGCTGTGTCATCGTGGTGCTGCTGTTCCAGAACTCGGCGCATATGGAAGCCGCCTACGGCCTTGCCATTACGCTGACTATGATGTGCACCACGCTGCTGCTCTTCTTCTACCTGCACGAGGAGCGCAAGCTCAAGGTTGCTCCGTGGATCTTCGCGGCCTTCTTCCTTTTGCTCGAAGGCTTCTTCTTTGTGAGCTCGCTCACCAAGTTCTTCCACGGCGGCTACTTCACCATCCTCATGGCCGCGCTCATCATGGGCATCATGGTGTGCTGGTACAACGGCACGGCGGTTGAGCAGCGCCAGTTTACGCTGCTGCCGCTGCGCAGCTACCTGCCGCAGCTCAAGCGCCTGCGCGATGACGATCGCTACGAGCGCCTGAGCGACAACATCGTGTACCTGACCAAGGACACCCATACCGATTACATCGACCGTGATATCGTCTACTCGATCTTGGACAAGCATCCCAAGCGTGCTCGCGCCTGGTGGTTCGTGAACGTCGAGACCATGGACGAGCCGCATACCTTTGCCTATTCGGTCGAGACGTTCGGCACCGACTACGTGTTCCGCGTGCATCTGTACCTGGGCTACAAGATTAACCAGCGCGTCAATGCCTACCTGCGTCAGGTCGTTCAGGACCTGGCTGCCACCGGCGAGCTGCCGGCGCAGACGCATGACTACTCGGTCTACAAGGATCCGGGCAACATCGGTACGTTCAAGTTCGTCCTGATCCGTAAGCTTCTGGCGCCCGAAAGCGATGTGGAGCCGAGCGAGCGTACGGCCATCACGCTCAAGTACATCATTCGTCGCGCCGCCGGCACGCCTGCACGCTGGTACGGCCTGGAGAACTCCAACGTGAGCTTTGAGTACGTGCCGCTGTTCACCAAGTTCAAAGCCGTGAATAAGATGCAGCGCCTGGCTCCCAACGAGCGGCCGTAGACGTCGGCGGCTACACGGAGTTGGTTTTTGATGGATAAGCATGAGGCCGGGGAGGTAAACATGGATACAAAGGCGCTCGATGGCCATGAGGCGGTGGTCGAAATGGTGCGTGAGGCGCGCGTCGACGCCGCCGAAGATCGGTTCTTTACGAATCGTGCCAACATGGATATGGCCGATCGCGTAATTTCGATCGTGGCACTGGTATTTGGAGCGGTGTGCGTGTGTGCCCTGCTCGCGCACGTGCTGTTTGTCTAGCGACCGCCGGTTGCAAAGGCTATACACTTGGAACCACCACAAGGGAAACCACCACAAAGGTGCCTGTCCCTTTGTGGTGGTTTTTGTTTTAGAGAGAGGGGCGGGGTGCTGATGGACGTCCGTGCGGACGGCGATATTGCCGAGAACTTTTGGTGGCGGCGCACAACGCTGACGCGCCGCACTCCTCTGTATGACGCCTGCGTATCGGTGGGGCTGTTGGTCGCGGCGACGATTGTGGGCGCGCTGCTCGACCATCCGGGTCTCGCGCCGAGCATCATGATCGTCTATGTGTTCGCCGTGCAGCTGTGCGCGTTCTTTACCTGGAGCCGCCTGTATTGCTTGCTGAGTTCGGCTGCCGCCGTGGCGCTCTACAACTTCCTGTTTGTCGACCCGCGCTACTCGCTGTCGTTTATCGACCGCGTCTATCCTGGCATGTTCTTCATCATGTTTTCGGTCTCGCTCGTGTCGAGCTCGATTTCGCTTGCCCTGCGTCGTGCCTTGGCGCAGGCCGCCGCCAGCGACCGGCGCACGCAGATGGTGCTCGAGACCAACCGCATGCTGCAGCGCTGCGCCGATCAGCAGCAGATTGTCCATGCTATGGCAACGCAGCTGGCACGTCTTTCGGGCTGTCCAGTCGTGTGGTACAGCGCCGACGCCGAGGGCGATGACCTGCTGCCGCGTGCGACATACACGGCCGTGGGCGATGTCGCGCCGGTGCATGAACTGGCGCCGCAGATGCCGCCGCGGCTCTCGGCGTCCGCCTATGTGGGAACGCCGCTCGATGCCACCTACGGCGGCTCGGCGTTCTACGGCATCTACCTGACCGTGCGCTCGGGCGACACCATGGTGCGCGCGGGCGATCCCGCCTCGGTGGTGGGCGTGTTGGCTATCGTTGCCGAGCCCGACGTGCTGACGCACGAGGAGCGGACACTTTCCGATGCCATCGTGAGCGAAGGCGAGCTGGCACTCGATCGCGCCCGCGCCATGGAGGCCCGCGAGGAGGCGGCGGTGCTTGCCAAAAATGAGCAGCTGCGCGCCAATCTGCTGCGCTCCATCTCGCACGATCTGCGCACGCCGCTTACCAGTATTTCGGGTAATGCCGACGTGCTGCTCGATCAGGGTTCGACCGGCACCGCGGTGCTCGATGCCCAGACGCGCCGCGGCCTGCTGCTATCCATTCGCTCGGATGCGCTGTGGCTCAACGCCACCGTCGAGAACCTGCTTGCCATCACCAAGCTCGAGGGCGGCGGCATGCATCTGTCGACCACGCTCGAGCTTATGGACGATATCGTCGAGGAGGCGCTGCGCCATGTAAATCCGGCCGTGCGCGAGCACGATCTTAAGGTGGTAGCGAGCGATGAGCCAGCACTCGTTAACGTCGACGCGCGTCTGATGGTGCAGCTCGTGGTGAACCTGGTGAACAACGCCATCACGTATACGCCCGCAGGCTCGCATATCGTGATTTCGATTGGCGTCGACGATGGGTGCGTGGCGTGCTCGGTGGCTGATGACGGCCCGGGCATTGCGCCCGAGGACCGCGAGCGAATCTTTGAGTCGTTCTACACCGCCAACCACGGTCTTGCCGACAGCCGTCGCAGCGTGGGCCTGGGTCTTTCGCTCTGCCGCTCCATTGCGCTGGCGCATGGCGGTAGCATAGAGGTTGCCGCGGCGGACCCGCACGGCTCGGTCTTTACGATTGAGCTTCCCGCCGCCGACGTTTCGTTTGATAAGGAGTAGCGCTGTGCCGAACTCTGCCGTAAAACCGCTCATCTTGGTCGTTGAGGACGATCCCGCCGTCCGCAATCTTATCGTCGCCGCGCTCGAGGCGCACGGCTTGCGCCATATGGCTGTGGAGACCGCCCATGCCGCCATCGCCGCCGCCTCGTCGCAGGCGCCGAGCATTGTGCTGCTCGATCTGGGCCTGCCCGATATGGACGGCGTCAAGGTGGTGGAGTCGGTGCGTGCATGGTCGGGCATGCCGATCATCGTGGTCTCGGCGCGCAGCGAGGACGCGGACAAGATTCGCGCGCTCGATGCCGGCGCCGACGACTACCTGACCAAGCCGTTTTCGGTCGAGGAGCTGCTCGCGCGTATTCGCACCACCCTCCGCCGCCTTTCGTATGCGCAAACGGGCGGTGTTGCCTCCGAGGGCTCGTTCGATACCGGCGAGCTGCATATCGACTTTGATGCCGGCATCGCCACGATGGATGGCGAGGAACTGCATCTGACGCCGATCGAGTACAAGCTCTTGTGCCTGCTGGCGCACAACGCCGACAAGGTGCTGACGCACCAATATATCCTGCACGAGATTTGGGGCACGGCGACTAAGAGCGACCTGGCGAGCCTGCGTGTCTTTATGGGCACGTTGCGTAAGAAGATCGAGTCCGACCCCGCGCATCCGCGCTATATCCAGACGCATGTGGGCATCGGCTACCGATTGGTCATCCAAGGCTAGATCGCCAACCACCATCCCAATATGAGTTGCGGTGAAATACGGTCTAAATTTGCCTAATTCCAGGCAAAACAGTCCGTATTCCACCGCAACTTTGTTATTTGCCCTTGGGCTTGCTGGCGTAGAACTTCTTCTTTTTGGGCTTGCCGGCGGAGTCAGGCTTGCCGTTGCCGCGCGGCCCCCGGTCGCCTGCCTGCGCGTGCGCGGGCGCCGTTGCGCGAGGCTTGCGGGCTTCGGGGTTGCGCAGCTCCTCGACGCGCTCGGCAATTTCCTCGGCGCTAAAGCCGACTTCGGCCATGGCGTCCTCGATGGGCAGACGGCGCACGATGTAGCAGTGGTGCACCTTCTGGTTGCGCGCGAAGTCCTCGGGGATGGTCTGCGCCGTAATGTCCTCCAGCACCACGCCCGCGCGGGCGAGCTTGCGCGTTTCGGGGCGGAAGCCGCGCAGGTTGCAGCTAAAGATGGCATGGCCGCCCTGCGCGAGCAGGCGCGATACGCCAGCCAAAAGCTCAACATGGTCGCGCTGGACATCCCAGGTGCGGCGGCCCATCTTGGAGGAGTTCGAGAACGTGGGCGGGTCGACAAAGATCAGGTCCCAGCGGTTGCGCGTCTGGCGCTGGTCGCGAATCCAGGCAAGCACGTCGTCGCGCACAAAATGATGCTGAGGCCCCACAAAGCCGTTCTGGCGCATGTTGCGCTCGGCCCAGTCCAGATAGGTATTGGAGAGGTCGACCGTCACGGTCTCCTCGACGCCGCCATCGGCCGCGTAGCAGGTGGCGGTGCCGGTGTAGGCGAACAGGTTGAGGAAGCGGCGCGCCTGCTTGGCGTGCTCGCGCACCAGGTTGCGGGTGACACGGTGGTCCAAGAAGATGCCGACGTCTAGGTAGTCGTCAAAGTTGACGGCAAAGGTGAGGCCGCCCTCTTCGATGAGCGGGAGGCGACGGCGCGCGATATTGGCGCGCTCGCCCGAGCCGCCCTTGCCGGCGCCCTGCTTGCCGTATTGCGAGCCGCCGCGCGAACGCATGCGGGCCTTGGCGTGCACATGCTCGGCGGGAACATCTAGGATACGCGGCGCGATGGCCAGAATGTCGAGCATACGGGCCTGGGCCAGTGCGGGCTCGATGGTCTTGGGCGCGGCGTATTCGGCGATGACGAGCCAGCGGCCCGGCGTCTGCGGGCAACCCTCGTACAGGTCGATGGCGGCGGAGTAGTCGGGCAGGTCGGCATCGTAGACGCGGTAGCAGCTCACGCCCTCGCGCTTTGCCCACTTGCGGCGCAGACGGGCATTCTTGCGCAGGCGGTTGGCGAACTGCTCGGACTCGGGGATGAGCACGGGCAGCGGCTTGCCGTCGCCCAAGTCGAGCGTGGCGGCAGGCTCGGGCATGGCGGAAGCGGCGGCTTCATCGTTGACTTCGTTGGCATCCGCAGCCTCGGCCTCGGCATCCGCACTGGTCGCAGCCTCAAACGCTGCGGCGGCGTGGTCGAGCGAAGGCCAGACTTCGACGGTCGCCTCTTCGTTGTTGGGCATGACGGCGATGGAGCGCGCGGGCTCGGCATGGAGCGCGCGGGCCAGCAATCCGTCGCGGGTGAGGGCGGCGACCGGTGCCGCGGCAAGCTCGGGCGCGCGGCGCAACTCGCCGATGAGCGTCATGGTGTCATGCATGAGCGAAAGCGGTGTCTCGGTCGTATCCGCGACCACGGCGGCGCCGGCGACAGCGCCCGCGTGGTCCAGTACGGTGGCGGACTTGGCGGCGCAAAAATCGACAAAGCGCTTGTAGCCGGCACATTTAACCATGCGCTCAGCGGTCTTACGGGCGGCGGGGTCAACATCCACGGCCACGATGCGCGCCTGGCGCTCGCGCGCTGCCGCCTCGCGCTCGCGCGCCTCGGCAAGCAGCTGCTCCCACAGGGCGGCATCGTGCAGCTGCCAGCCCTCAAAGCCCCAGCGCTCGCGTGCGGCGCCCGGGGCGCGGTCGGTCAGAATGTTCACGGCCTCCAGCAGCAGACCGCCGCCGGCGCACGAGGCATCGATCAGCGTGGGAAGGGCTTCGTTCTCGTAATCGTCGGCCGTCAGCTCGCGCTCGCATAGTGTGGTCCAGCCGACCTGCGCCAGCACCAGGGCGGCGTAGTCGGGGCGCAGCACGTGCGCGCCCTCGCCGGCGCGGGTCGCTGCGGGCGGTAGGCGTTTGAACAGCGGGTCGCCCGAAAGGTCCAGGCTGATGCTCGCGCGGCGCTGACGCAGCGAAAGCAGCAGGTGAACATCGGGATCGGCGGCGTCGACATCGGCGCGACGGCCCGTGGTCTCGGCCAGACGGTCGCACAGCGCGTCCTTGGCGCGCAGGGCCGAGAAGCGCGTGTTGCGCAACTGCTCGGTCACGCCGCGGGCGGTAATGGCGATGGTGGCGCCGGGGCGGACGATGCTCTCCCAGGCGATGTCGTAAACGCTATCGTACAGTTCATCGGCATCCTGCGCCTCAAAGCGCCCGAGCACCGCGAACACGCGGCTCGCCAGGCGCGACCACAGACAGGCGCGGTAGCCTTCTTCGAGCTCGCCCTCAAACGTAGCGCGGCCTTTCAGGCGGCGGACATGCGAAAGCCCGAGGCGTTTAAGCTCATCGGCGAGTGCGGACTCAAAGCCCTCGGGGCAGCTTGCGTAAAATTCCATGGGTGACCTCTCTGGTTGCGTCGCTCCATTATATGATGGATGCTTCGTTTGCCCTTATCCTCGAAAGGAACCCATATGATTGATGCGTGTCCCGAACCCGCTGTGCTCTTTTTTGACGTGGACGGCACGCTGACGTCGTTCGATCCCGACGATATGACCGATAAGGACTTCAATGCAATCCATCCGTCGAAGGCCGTTGTCGATGCATTTGGTCGCCTGCGCAATGCGGGTCACCAGGCATTTATCTGCACGGGTCGCCCCTTGTGGCTGATTGCCGATGGCCTGCGCGCGCTGAACCCGGCGGGTATCGTTGCCATGGCGGGGGCCACGCTCGAGGTCGAGGGCCGCGTGGCACACGAGGACTGCATTGACGAGGACATTGTTGAGGAGCTCGCGCGTCGCATTACTGTGGCGGGCGGCGAGGCGTTGTTCGAGACGAACGGTGCCACCTATTCACTTGAGCCAGTTGGTGTCGAACAGTCATTTCTGCTAGGCGCCGGCGTGGTGCATGGCGTTGATCAGATGCGCGTCGATGGCCGCTTGCGCGTAGGCAAGGTGTGCATTAACGCGTACGACCTGGCTCGCGTAGCCAACGATGACGGCTTTATCGAGCGCGAGTTTGAGCTGTGCAACACCGGTGGCCAGAATCGCGAGCTGAGCCCCAAGGGCATCGACAAGGGCGTGGGCGTGGCGCGAGCGCTGGAATACCTGGGTCGCACCGGCAACGCGCGCACCTTTGGCTTTGGCGATTCGGGCAACGACCTGGGCATGCTCGCCGCCGTCGAGACGGCCGTGGCCATGGGCAACGCCATGCCCGAGGTCAAGGCGCTCGCCGACTACGTGACCGACGACGTCGCACACGACGGCACCGTCACAGCGATGCAACATTTCGGCCTCATCTAATGAATCTCGCCTTCTGACGTTTGCTTAAACTGCGACTCTTTGCGTTTGCATGCTCAATCGATTTATCAATCCAAACACTGAGGTGTTTATACCGTTCGCCGAGAAGATAAAAACCCGCAGCTCACGCCTTGATAAACATAGGTAAAGTGTTTAGCAGTTTATCGGCCGTATGCAGACGAAAGGAATCAGGCAGATGGCAATCAAGGTGTTCGCTGACGGTGCAAACCTCGAGGGCATGCTCGACATGTACGAGAACGGCAACGTTCAGGGTTTCACGACCAACCCGTCCCTTATGAAGAAGGGCGGCGTGACGGATTACCGCGCGTTTGCCAAGGAGGTCCTGACCCACATCACCGATGTGTCCGTGTCGTTTGAGGTCTTTGCCGACGACGTCGAGACCATGGAGGTCGAGGCCCGCGAGATCGCCACCTGGGCCGAGAACGTCTACGTCAAGATTCCGTGCGTGACCACCAAGGGCGAGTCCACCGCCAAGCTAGTGCGCAAGCTTTCCGCCGACGGCATCAAGGTCAACGTCACCACCATCTTTACGCCTACGCAGGTCGACGAGATGGTCGAGGCCGTTGATGCCGAGACGCCGTCTATCATCTCGCTCTTTGCCGGCCGTATCGCTGACACCGGCGTCGATCCCATTCCGTTTATGACGGAGTCGGTCAAGAAGGCCGCCGTCAAGCCCAACTGCGAGGTCCTGTGGGCGTCCACGCGCGAGCTCATCAACATTTACCAGGCAGAGGCCTGCGGTTGCCAGATCATCACGGTGCCCAACGGCATCCTGGCCAAGCGCAAGAACATCGGCCGTGACCCGTACGAGGTCTCGCTCGATACCGTGCGCGGCTTTGCCAAGGATATCGCCGCTTTGGGCTTCCATATCCTGCCGTAAGTAAGGGTACCCCCTGCGGCGGCGTGCAAAATCGCGAATATTCAGCACGGTAAAGGTTTTTTATCAGCTTTTATCAGTTTTTACCAGTTGCTCGAAGCACGGAATGGCCCCCGTTTTGGCTCTAAAAACGTCAAAAGGGGGTGCGGACAGAAAGTTGGACCGCGGGGCGGTCCGGACTGGAGGTTCG
>CAUGKA010000043.1 GCA_959599615.1 uncultured Collinsella sp.
GAGGAGCGCCAGCGCAAGATCGGCGTGCTCGTGGACTGGATTTTGCACGAGGACCTTGGCCTGGACATCAAGCTCACGGTGACCACCGACAAGGAGACTGCCTTTACGGACGCGAGCTTCGTGTTTGCCCAGATGCGCGTGGGCGGCTATGCCATGCGCGAGCAGGACGAGAAGATTCCGCTGCGTCACGGCTGCGTGGGCCAGGAGACCTGCGGTTGCGGCGGCCTTGCCTACGGCATGCGCACCATCTTCCCCATGGTCGAGCTGATTGACGACGTTGAGAAGTATGCCAAGAAGGACTACTGGATTCTCAACTACTCCAACCCTGCCGCCATCGTGTCCGAGGGCTGCCGCGTGCTGCGTCCCAACGCTCGCATCATCAACATCTGCGACATGCCGATCGCGATTATCGACGTGGTTTGCGCCGCGCTCGATATCGACAAGAAGGATGTCGAGTACGATTACTTTGGTCTCAACCACTTTGGTTGGTTCACCTCGATCCGCCACAAGGGCGAGGAGGTGCTCCCGCAGCTGCGCGAGTACATCAAGGAGCACGAGATTCTGCTGCCCGATTCGTACCTCAAGGGCATGGGCTCGCTGATGTCCAAGAAGCCCGAGGAGGCCACTGACGAGCACCCCGAGCAGAACCGCCACACCAAGGGCAGCTGGTACTACGTCTGGAAGGGCGAGTACGAGATCATGGAGTGCTTCCCGGAGTACCTGCCTAACACGTATCTGAACTACTACCTGCAGCAGAAGGAGTTCGTCGAGCATTCCAACCCCGAGCGCACCCGAGCTAACGAGGTTGAGGAGACGCGCGAGAAGAACCTCTTCGACGGCATCGACCACTACGAGAAGACGGGCGAGATCGACGAGAGCACGTTCTACGCGGGCAGCCACGGCGACTGGATTGCCGATCTGGCTATCGCTCTGAAGAACGACACCAAGCAGCGCTTCCTGGTCATTTGCGAGAACAAGGGCGCTATCCCCAACATGCCCTACGATGCTATGGTCGAGCTGCCTGCCTACATTGGCAAGAATGGCCCCGAGGTCATCAGCCGCGACAACATTCCTCTGTTCCAACAGGGCCTCATGATGCAGCAGCTGAACTCCGAGAAGCTCGTGGTCGAGGCTACGATCGAGGGTTCTTACGAGAAGGCGCTCAAGGCCTTTACGCTGAACAAGACCGTGCCTTCGATGAAGGTCGCCAAGGAGGTTCTCGACGACATGATCGAGGCCAACAAGGGTTACTGGCCCGAGCTTAAGTAAAAGCAACAGGGTCGCTGGCCGCATACCTGGAGCAATGCCCCGTCCACGTGATTGCGTGGGCGGGGCATTGTCATTTGGTAACGCGTTTTACCAAATATGGCATTTATCTGCGGTAATGTTCTATTTCACCGCCGAGGGTGACATTTCATACCGCCTGCCGAACTGCGTGGAGACCTAACAACTTTTTAGGTCAGTGTTGTGCGTGTAGCAACTTCGCCCGGCCTCGCCTCCGGGCTGCCATGTGAGAGGGGATCTTATGGCTCGACTGCACGTAATGGAACGCAGCCACGCTCAGGCCGTCATGGACGACCTGCACGATGCGCTCGGACGTCGTCTGGCGGTGAGTTCGCTCGCCCCGTGCCCCGTTGAGTTTACGGCAGCGCTCGTCAATCTGTGCTCCACCCAGAGCTGCGGCAAGTGCACGCCCTGCCGCGTGGGCCTGAGCGCGCTGAGCGACCTGCTCGCCGATGTGCTCGAGGGCCGCGCCGACGAGTCCACGCTCAACTTGATTGAGCGCACCGCCCGCACCATCTACCTTTCGAGCGACTGCGCCATCGGCTACGAAGCTGGCGCCATGGCACTCACGGCCATTCGCGGCTTCCGCGACGATTTTGAGCACCACATTCGCGAGCACTCCTGCGGCTTTGACCGCGAGGCCCGCGTCCCGTGCGTTTCGGGCTGCCCGGCGCACGTCGACATTCCCGGGTACATTTCGCTGGTCGAGGCCGGCCGCTATGCCGACGCCGTCAAGGTCATCCGCAAGAACAATCCGCTGCCGCTCGTCTGCGGCCTGGTGTGCGAGCATCCCTGCGAGATGCACTGCCGCCGTGGCATGGTCGACGACCCCATGAACATCCTCGCCCTCAAGCGTTTTGCCGTTGAGCATAGCGACCTCAACGACCACAAGCCGCATGTGGTGGACAACACCGGGAAGCTCGTCGCCGTGATCGGCGGCGGCCCGGCCGGTCTTTCTTGCGCTTACTACCTGGCCGTGATGGGCCACAAGGTGACCATCTTGGAGCAGCGCCACCACCTGGGCGGCATGCTGCGCTACGGCATCCCCAGCTATCGTCTGCCGCGCGAGCGCCTGCAGGCCGAGATCGACTGGATCTTGAGCGCCGGCATCGACGTGGAGCTCGACCACTCCGTCAACGGCGAGGAGCTTGCCCGTCTGCGCGACGAGTTCGATGCCGTCTACCTGGCCATTGGCGCCCACAGCGATAAGAAGCTCGGCCTTCCGGGCGAAGAGGCTCCCGGCGTGGAGTCGGCCGTCAAGATGCTGCGCGCCATCGGCGATGACGAACTGCCCGACCTGAGCGGCCAGCGCGTGTGCGTCATCGGTGGCGGCAACGTGGCCATGGACGTGGCACGCTCTGCCGTGCGCTGCGGTGCCGAAAAGGTGAGTATCGTCTACCGCCGTCGCATCTGCGACATGACGGCCCAGGACGCCGAGATCGCCGGTGCCCAGGCCGAGGGCTGCGAGGTGCTGGAGTTGACCGCCCCGCTCGCCATCGAGACGGGCGAGGAAGGTCGCGTGAGTGGCCTGCGCGTGCAGCCGCAGATTATCGGCGAGCCCCGTCGTGGGCGTCCGGCCCCGCGTGCCGCCGCCACGCCCGAGCGCGTCATTCCCTGCGAGCGCGTGTTTGTGGCCATTGGCCAGGACATCGATTCCAAGCCGTTTGAGGACATGGGCATCGCTTGTAAGTGGGGCTGCGTGGTCACCGATTCGGATGGCGCCGTGCCCAACTTCGATGGCCTCTTTAGCGGCGGTGACTGCCAGACCGGTCCCGCCACCGTCATCCGTGCCATCAACGCCGGCCGCGTGGCTTCGGCAAATATCGACCGCTACCTGGGCTTTGACCACAAGATCAAGCTCGAGGTCGAGCTGCCGACCGTCCAGTTTAAGGGCAAGCATGAGTGCGGCCGCTGCGAGCTGGGCGAGCGCGAGGCCGGCGAGCGTATTCACGATTGGGATCTGGTCGAGCAGGGTCTCACCGAGCAGGAGGCGCGCCAGGAGGCGAGCCGCTGCCTGCGTTGCGATCACTTTGGCTTTGGCGCGTTCCGCGGAGGGAGGAACCTGGAATGGTAGAGCCCAACAACACCACCGTCAGCGACAACACCGAAAACGGAGCACTCAACATGGTCAAGCTCACGATCGATAATTGCGAGGTCGTGGTGCCCGAGCACACCACGATTCTGGACGCGGCCAAGTCCGTCGGCATCCAGATTCCCACCCTGTGCTACCTGCGCGATCTAAACGAGATCGGCGGTTGCCGCGTGTGCGTGGTCGAGGTCGAGGGCTGCGACCAGCTGGTTGCCGCCTGCAACAACTACGTGCTCGACGGCATGGTGGTCCACACCAACAGCCCCAAGGCCCGTGGGGCCCGTCGCACCAACGTGCAGCTGCTGCTGTCCCAGCACGACTCGCGCTGTACGAGCTGTGTGCGCAGTGGTAACTGCAACCTGCAGACCATCGCCAACGACCTGGGTATCTTCTATCTGCCGTACGAGCAGCACCTGGCGCGCGAGGGCTGGGACTTCGATTTCCCCATCATCCGCGATAACGACAAGTGCATCAAATGCATGCGCTGCATCAAGGTGTGCGAGAGCGTGCAGGGCTTAGGGATTTGGGACCTGACCAACCGCGCCACGCATACCGCCGTGGGCACCCGCGGGCGTGCGCCGATCGGCAAGACCGATTGCGTCGCGTGCGGTCAGTGCATCACGCATTGCCCGACGGGCGCCCTGCGCGAGCGTGACGATACCGAGACCGTGTTCGACGCCATCGCCGATCCCGACAAGATCGTACTGGTGCAGATTGCGCCGGCCGTGCGTAGCGCCTGGGGCGAGGAGCTCGGCATTCCGCGCGAGGAGGCCACCGTTGAGCGCCTGGCTTGCGCCCTGCGCCGCGTTGGCTTTGAGTACGTGTTCGACACCGATTTCTCGGCCGACCTCACCATTATGGAGGAGGGCTCCGAACTGCTCGAGCGCCTGGGGAAGGCCGTCAAGGGCGAGGGCGACAGCCACGGCTGGCCCATGTTCACGAGCTGCTGCCCGGGCTGGGTGCGCTTTGTGAAGGCGCGCTACCCGGAGTTTGTCGACAGCCTGTCCACGTCAAAGTCGCCGCAGCAGATGTTTGGCGCCATCGCCAAGACCTACTACGCCAAGGTGCTGGGCGTGGAGCCCGAGCGCCTGTTTGTGGTGTCCGTGATGCCGTGCACGGCCAAGAAGGCCGAGTGCGCGCTGCCGAGCATGGTGGGCGAGGACGGCACGCCCGACGTGGACGTTGCGCTGACGGTGCGCGAGATGGTGCGCATGATCCGCGCGAACCACGTGAGTGTCGACACGCTGGTCGAAGAGCCGCTCGATACGCCGCTGGGCTTTGGCACGGGCGCGGGTGTGATCTTTGGCGCCACGGGCGGCGTGATGGAGGCCGCCGTGCGCTCGGCCTATTACCTGGTGACGGGCAAGAACCCCGACGCCGACTTCTTTACCGACGTGCGCGGCCTGGACGGCTGGAAGGAAGCCGTGGCCGATATCGATGGCACCAAAGTGTGCGCCGCCGTGGCGCACGGGCTGGGCAACGCCGCCCGCCTGCTCGACGCGATTCGCGACGGCCGCGTGAGCTATGACTTCGTTGAGGTCATGGCGTGCCCGGGCGGCTGCGTCGGTGGCGGCGGTCAGCCTATCCATGACGGCTGCGAGCTTGCGGCAGAGCGCGGCCAGGTGCTCTGGGGCCTCGATGCGGCGGCGGACATTCGCTTCTCGCACGAGAATCCCGATGTCCGGGCGTGCTATAGCGAGTTTTTGGGCGAGCCGCTCTCGCCACTGGCCGAGGAGTTGCTGCATACCGACCATCACGCCTGGTCGATGCCTAACGAAGGGACGTGCTAACGATGCGTGCATTTGATGTTGAGATGACGCGCCGGGGGTTTGCCTCGGCGCTCGCCGCGGGCGCTCTGTCGCTTGCACTCGCGGGCTGCGGCGGCGGAGCTGCGGGGGCGGGGTCTGCTGCGGGCTCGGCTGCCGGTGGGGCGGCGGCCGCCGCGGAGCCCGTCGAGGTGCACGTCGCCTCGCTCAAGGGCCCGACGTCGATCGGCCTGGTGCAGTTTATGGACCAGGCTGCCGATGGCGAGACGGACAATGAGTTCGACTTTGCGATCAACACCGCCGCCGACGAGATCGTGCCCAAGGTCATTCAGGGCGATATCGACATTGCCCTGGTGCCCGCCAACGTGGCGAGCGTGCTCTACAACAAGACCGAGGGCGCGGTGCAGGTCATCGACGTCAACACGCTGGGCGTGCTGAACGTTGTGACGGGCGACGCGAGTGTGGCCTCGTTTGGCGACCTGGCGGGTCGCACCGTCTACATGACGGGCAAGGGCACGACGCCGGAGTACGTCATGAACTACCTGCTGGAGCGCGCGGGCCTGACCGGCCAGGTGACGCTCGAGTTTAAGAGTGAGCCCACCGAGGTGCTGTCGGCCCTGCTTGCCGACCCGTCCGCCGTGGGCGTGCTGCCGGAGCCGTTCAAGACCGCTGCCATCGCCAAGAGCGAGGGCAAGCTGTCGGCACCGGTGAGTCTGACCGATGTGTGGGACGAGCTGGCAGGTGACACGGGTTCGCGCCTGCTGACGGGCGTGACCGTGGTGCGACGCGCGTTTGCCGAGGAACATCCCGAGGCAGTGGCGGAGTTCTTGAGCTGCCATGCGGCGAGCGTTGAGGCTGTCAATGCGGCGCCGGCAGACTGGGCGCAGGCCGTGGTCGATGCCGGCATCGTTGACAACGCCAAGATCGCCGAAAAAGCGATTCCCGGGTGCATGCTCGTGTGCCAGACGGGGAAGGATATGAAGGCGGCGCTCGGTGGGTACCTGCAGGTGCTGGCCGATGCGGATGCGAGCGCCGTGGGCGGCAAGCTCCCGGCTGACGATTTCTACTACTTGGAGTAGCCCGTGCGTGCGTTTGCTCGACAAATGACAGAGCGTGTGAAGGCGGTGGCGGCAGCAGGTGCCGTCGCCGCCTTTTGGCTTGCCGTGTGGATGCTGGTGGCGGTGCTGGTGGCGCAGCCGCTGATTTTGCCGGGGCCGGGTGCTGTTGCCTTGGCGCTGCTGCGCCTGATATGCGATGCCGGCACGTGGGCGATTCTGGCGGGCTCGGGCGCGCGGATACTGGGCGGGCTGGCGCTTGCCGCGGTGTGTGGTGGCGTGCTTGCTGGGATTTCGTCACGTTCGCGGGCGTTTGCGTACCTGGTGGCTCCGGCGCTGTCGTTTGTAAAGGCGACGCCGGTTGCCTGCGTGGTGGTCCTGCTGCTTATCTGGCTGGGATCGGCGCGCGTGAGCATCGCGGCAGTCTTTTTGATGGCGCTGCCGGGCGTATATTTCTCACTGGTCGAAGGCTTGTCGCAGGTGGATAAGCCACTGGAGCAGATGTTCCGCCTACATGGCGTGCGCGGCTGGCGACTGTTTTGCGCCCATACCTGGCGCGAAGTCCTGCCGTTTGTGCTTTCGTGCGCTTGTGCCGTGATCGGCATGAGCTGGAAGGCCGGTGTAGCGGCGGAGCTCATCGGCATGGCGACGGGCACCGTGGGCGAACGCATCTATCAGGCGAAGTTGCTCATCGAGACGGCCGATCTGTTGGCCTGGACCGTGTTGGTCGTGGCGGCATCGTGGGCATGCGAGCGTGTGCTGGTGTGGCTGCTGCGGGCTTCGGGGCCTGCGGCGTGGCGCGCTGCCGTGCGGGCGCATGGACACGGAGCTCGCGGGCGTGCGGGAGCTGCCGGGGATGGCGCTACGGCGGAGCTTGTGCTCGCCGTGGGCGACCGGGCGCCCTGGGCCCCTGCGCTCGACGGTTTGAAGCTCAACGTGCCCGCGGGTGGGCGTATCTGTGTGATGGGCGCTTCGGGCATGGGCAAGTCGACGCTGCTTTCGTTGGCGGCGGGGGAGTGCGCGCCGTGCTCGATGGTGTTTCAGGATGCACGCTTGGTCGAGTCCGCCTCGGCGCTGGATAACGTGCTGGTGTGCGCCGATGCACGCGTGGACGCCTCGAGCGCATCGGCCCTGTTGCGCCTGCTGGTGCCGGGGGTCGATGTTCATGCTCGCGTGACCGAGCTCTCGGGTGGACAACGCCGTCGCGTCGAGATTGCCCGAGCCCTGCTGTGCCCGGGCGGCGCGGTGATTCTGGACGAGCCCTTTACCGGTTTAGATACCGCTGCGCGCGACGCATGCGCCGAGGTCGTGCTCGATTTACTCGATGGTCGCATGCTGTTGCTCGCCACACACGACGCCACCGACGCTCAGGTCCTCGACACCTCGATTGAAATCACGCTCTAGAAGCCATTTCAAGTGCTGACTCAACAATAAAATGATCCGTTTTCTTCCGTCCCCATGGGGTCGGGTATGGTATTCTATCTGCGGGGTAATACTTAAGAATACTAAGTAATACCAACGCCGCAGAAACAAACTCCAGATGCGGGCCAATCGGGTTGCCTTCACAGCCCGTCGCCCAGCCGCGTGGCCCGCATCTATCCGCACCACCGTCGTTTCAAAAAGGAAGCGCCATGGCAGAACACATGACCCCGGTTGTCGCGAAGGTCTTGCCCGAGGAAAAGGCGGCCTTCGCGGCGGCAACCCAGCTCGTGGGCACCACGCCGTCCAACGCCATCCGCATGTTTATCGCCGCGTTCAATCGCTGCGGCACCTTTCCGTTCGACATCTCGCCTAGCGGGGCTTTTGGCACTGCGCCCGATTCTCATCAACAATGACTGTCCCAAACTGCCGGGTTTTGAGGAGGTTGGCATGCTCAATGCGCTGGTTTGGGCGCTTGCCTGTTTTGGTGTCGTCGCTGCCGATATTGCCCTGAGCGTCGTTTTGTTCTCCGCCCTTGGCGTCGCATCGGTGTTCATGGGTTTTTCGATTGACGACCTCGATATTCAATTGCTTCAGGCTGCCGCACAGACGGCGTCGTTTTTGATGGCGCTGCTGTGGTGGCGTTATCTGTGGCCGCGCTCGTTTATGGCGCGCTGGCAGGGCGAGCGCCCGCTCGGCGGGGGAGCGCGTGGGGCGTGGAAACGCATCGCCTGCGTTATCGTGATCGGCCTGGCCCTGCAGGTGGTCGTTGGCTACGTGACCGACGCTGTGCTGTCGCTGTTGCCCGATGCCGCGGCCGAATACAGCGAGCTTGTCGAGGAAACAGGCATGGGCGACACTGGCTATCTCGCCGTCCTGACTACGGTGCTCGGCGCCCCATTTTGTGAAGAGCTGCTGGTACGCGGCATTATTTTTGAGTTTTCGCTCCGAGCGTTTAATCCGCAGTGCCGTCCGCTCTGGAAGCGCCGGCGTCGCGTGTGGGCGCAGGACGGCGCCGTGGTGCCCTGGGCGCCGCCGGACAAGCGAGGCATCGCCGCGGCGATTGTGCTGCAGGCGGCCATCTTTGGCTTTATGCATATGAACTGGGTGCAGGGCTGCTACGCCGGCGCCGCCGGTCTGGTCTTTGGCTGGGTGCTCGTGACCACCGGAAAGCTCCGCTACACGATCCTGCTGCACTTTGCCTTTAACGCCGGGTCGTATCTCATGACGTTGCTCTGGTTTGTGAACACGCCGCTCGACGTGGCAATTACGGTCGCTATCGCTGGCGTGATCCTGGTGGAGGCAATGCGCTCGCTGCGCCAAGCGTGCCAGCAGAGCGCTGCGAGCGCATCTACCGCATTACCGCGCTAGTTGCGCCTGCCGCCTCCGTTGGCGCCCTGACGTCCCTGGGCCGCGCGGTTACGGCCGGCGGTGTTCTGCGCACGCGACATGCCGCCGTGGCCCTTGCTGCCCTTGGGCCCCTTGCCGGCGGCGCCACCGTGGGCCTTGCCGCCCTTCTTACCGGTGCCATGCCCCCCCGCCGGCAGATGTCTCGCCCGGGCGCGGCGGCACGGGGCGAATCAGGCAATGCTTGGTGTAGCCAATCAGATCGCGGCGGCCGGCCTTTTCCAGTGCCTCGCGTACGAGCTTGTAGTTCTCGGGCTTGCGGTATTGGATGAGCGCGCGCTGCATGGCCTTTTCGTGCGGGTCGCGCGCCACATAGATCGGCTGCAGGGTGCGTGGGTCCACGCCGGTGTAGTACATGCAGGTCGACATGGTGGACGGGGTGGGGTAGAAGTCCTGCACCTGCTCGGGCATGTAGCCCATGTCGCGCACGGCCTCGGCAAGGTCCACGGCTTCCTTCATGGTCGAGCCGGGGTGGCTCGAGATCAGATACGGCACCACGTACTGCTTGAGTCCGTATTCGCGGTTCAGGCGTTCAAATTTACGGCAGAACGCGTCGTAGACGGCGCGGCTCGGCTTGCCCATCACGGAGAGCACCGCGTCGCTCACATGCTCGGGCGCTACGCGCAGCTGGCCCGAGACATGGTGCTCCAGCAGCTCGCGCAAAAACTCGTCCGAGGCGTCGGCCATGGTGTAGTCAAAGCGGATGCCGCTGCGGACGAAGACTTTCTTGACGCCCGGCAGCTGGCGCAGATCGCGCAGCAACTGTGTGTAGCCGCTCTCGTCGACCACCATGTTCTTGCACACACTCGGCCACAGGCAGCGCTTGTTCTTGCACACGCCATGCTTGAGCTGTTTGTCGCAGGCAGGGCGGCTAAAGTTTGCTGTCGGTCCGCCCACGTCGTTGATGTAGCCCTTAAACTCGGGATCGCGCGTGAGCAGCTCGGCCTCGCGCATGATCGAATCGTGGCTGCGCATCTGCAGCACGCGGCCCTGGTGGAAGGTGAGCGCGCAAAACGAGCACTCGCCAAAACAGCCGCGGTTGGAGCTAATGGAAAACTTGATCTCGGCAAAGGCCGGCACGCCGCCTGCCGCGTCGTAGTCGGGATGCCAATCGCGTGCGTAGGGGAGCTCGGCCACCTCGTCCATCTCATCGGTGGTGAGTGTTGCCGACGGCGGGTTCTGCACCACATAGACGCTGTTGGGATAGGGCTCTACCAGGCGATGACCGGTGATGGGGTCCATATTCTGCTGCTGCACGTTAAAGCTGCGCGCGTAGTTGAGCTTGTCGGCGGCAAGGTCGTCCCAGCTGGGTAGCAGGTCGTAGTCGTAGACCTCGTCGAGCGAGTTGGTGCGGTAGACGGTGCCGTTGATGTAGGTGATTTGGTCGACGGGCAGGCCCGCGTCGAGCGCGTCGGCGATCTCGACAATCGCGTGCTCGCCCATGCCGTAGATGAGGATGTCGGCGCCCGAGTCGAGCAGTGCCGAGCGCTTGAGCTTGTCCTGCCAGTAGTCGTAGTGGGCCAGGCGGCGCAGGCTCGCCTCGATGCCGCCGATGATGATGGGAGCGTCCTTGAACGTCTGGCGGATGAGGTTGCCATAGACCGTGACGGCTCGGTTGGGACGGCGCCCCTCCTCGCCGCCGGGGGTGTAGGCGTCGGAGTGGCGGCGGTGCTTGGTCACCGAATAGTGGTTGACCATGGAGTCCATGTTGCCGGCACTGACGAGAAAGCCCAGGCGCGGCTCGCCGAGCACCGTGATGCTGGCGGGGTCGGTCCAGTCGGGCTGGCAGATGATACCCACCTTGTAGCCGTGCGCGTCAAGGACGCGGCTGATGATAGCCATGCCAAAGCTGGGATGGTCCACGTAGGCGTCACCGCAGATGTAGACAAAGTCGCACTGGTCCCAGCCGCGCGCATCCATGTCGGCGCGACTGACGGGGAGGAACTTATCGCGGCCCGGACGCCAGGGGCGGGCGGGCGTCGCTTGGGAATGCTTGGTGCGGGCGACCGTGGCCTGCGCCTTACCGCCGCGCCTTTGCTGCTGGCCCTGTTTGCCCTGCTGACTGCGCTGGTTGTTCTGAGCGTGCTGAGGCTTTTTTGCCACGATCCCTCCCGGTGTTTGTATGCTGCACGTAATTGTAACCAGTCTTTTTGGGACGGGGCTAAAAAGACTGGTGGAGTACATGAGCTGGTGAGTGAGGGCGTCGCTGAGCCAATCGTTTGTTTCCAGACTGTGTATCTGCGCGTTGGGGAACCCGTCTCGCGCGCACGCCATGTTGTCAATGGGTTACAGTATGAACGGCGGCTATGTTTCCGCCAACGCACGAGAGAGTCGTCAACAAGGAGGATGCACGACGATGCAGCGTGCCAAACAGATATCGGAGTCTATTGAGCTGGGCATCATCTTGGCGCTCGCCGGTGGCTTTATGGATGTGTATTCGTACATTGGGCGCGACCATGTTTTCGCAAACGCGCAGACGGGCAATATCTTGCTGGTGGGCGTGAGCATCTCGGAGGGCAACTGGACGCTGGCGGGACGCTACTTCTTTCCCGTGGTGTCGTTTGCCGTGGGCATTATGCTTGCCGACCTGGTTCACGAGCGGTTTGGCAGTGTGATTCACTGGCGCCAGGTGACGGTGTTTTTTGAAGCCGTTATCTTGCTGGGCGTGAGCTTTATCCCGGGCGGCGATTTCAACCTGCTCGCCAACTGCCTTACTTCGTTTGCCTGCGGTATGCAAGTCGAGAGCTTCCGCAAGATCCACGGTCACGGCATCGCCACGACCATGTGCATCGGCAACTTGCGCAACGCGCTGCAAAACGTGGACGATTACATCATCACCCACAAGCGCGGCTTTTTGGAAAACGGCCTGCTGTACTTTGGCGTGATCTTTACCTTTGTGTTTGGCGCCGTGCTGGGCAACTGGTGTATTGAGCGCATGGGACTGCACTCCATTGCGGTGGCGAGCGTGCTGCTGTTTATCGCGTTTGCCATCATGTTCATCGACCGCGAGCGCGACTTGCGTTTTCGCTGGAAGGTTGCGGCCGAGGCTTGGAAAGAGGGCTGCCGAAAGTAACCGAATGCGGCAAAGGGGCTGTCCCTTCGCCGCATTATTTTTCATCTCCTGTTGAAACGCTTTAACAATTTTGACGTTCTCACGTGTTTTTTGTTTCAAAAGCGTTAGGATGGGACTTATAGCGTGGGGCGTAATGGGTGCCCCGCACACGATGGGAGGCTATCAATGGCTAATCGTTTCGTTCTCAATACCATCTCTTATCATGGTTCCGGCGCCATCAAGGAGATCCCCGGCGAGCTCCAGCGTCGCGGCTACAAGAAGATCTTCGTCTGCTCCGACCCCGATCTGGTTAAGTTTGGCGTTACCGCTAAGGTGACCGACGAGCTCGACGCCGCCGGCATCGCTTGGAGCCTCTACTCCGAGATCAAGCCCAACCCCACCATCCAGAACGTCAAGGACGGCGTCGAGGCCTTCAAGGCCGCCGAAGCTGACGCTATCGTGACCATCGGTGGCGGCTCCTCCATGGACACCGCTAAGGCCATCGGCATCATCATCAACAACCCCGAGTTCGCCGACGTCCGCAGCCTCGAGGGCGTTGCTCCCACCAAGAACCACGCCGTGTTTACCATCGCTGTGCCGACGACCGCCGGTACCGCTGCCGAGGTGACCATCAACTACGTCATCACCGACCCCGAGAAGGTCCGCAAGTTCGTGTGCGTCGACACCAACGACGCCCCCGAGGTCGCCGTCGTCGACCCCGACATGATGGCTTCCATGCCCGCCGGCCTTACCGCCTCCACCGGCATGGACGCTCTGACCCACGCCATCGAGGGCTACACCACCAAGGGCGCTTGGGAGCTTTCCGATATGTTCCACTTTGAGGCCATTAAGCTGATCAGCGAGAACCTGCGCGACTCCGTCGCCGAGGCCAAGTCCGGCCAGCCCGGCTCCGGCCGCGAGGGCATGGCTCTTGGCCAGTATGTCGCCGGCATGGGCTTCTCCAACGTTGGCCTGGGCATCGACCACGCCATGGCTCACACCCTGTCCGCTCACTACGACACCCCGCACGGCGTCGCTTGCGCCATGCTGCTGCCGATCGCCATGGAGTTCAACAAGCCGGTTTGCGCCGAGCGCCTGGCCAAGGTTGCCGTTGCCATGGGCGTTGACACCACGGGTATGAGCACCGACGAGGCTGCCGACGCCGCTATCGCCGCCGTCAAGCAGCTCTCTGCCGATGTGAACATCCCGCACGTCTGCGAGGCCATGAAGGCCGACGAGATCGAGGTCTTGGCCAAGGACGCCATGGCCGACGCCTGCTTCCCGGGCAACCCGCGCGAGGCGACGCTCGACGACGTTATCGAGCTCTTCAAGAAGATCTGCCCGGCTGAGTAAATCACTCCCGTCGGCGGTCCCGGGCTTCCCTCCGGGCGCGTCCTCGGAC
>CAUGKA010000044.1 GCA_959599615.1 uncultured Collinsella sp.
CACCTTTAACGAGATCAATTGCCTGCTCATGGGCGGCTTTGGCGGCGTGATGGGCGGCGGCATGGTGCCCGAGGCAACTGACACGCCCATGGCCTTTGGCGACTGCGACTGGGACGACCCGCAGGCGCGCTTCGACGCCCTGCACCATCAGTTCCTGGCGAGCGCCAAGTGCGTCACCATGGGCCATCAGATCGACCCTCAGAACAAGATCGGCTGCATGATCGCCGGCAACGCTTGCTATCCGCACACGTGCAACCCGGCAGATGTTCTGGCCGCACAAAAGCAGCAGCGCGAGATGAACTTCTACTGCGGCGACGTGCAGGTGCGCGGTGCGTATCCGGCGTGGGCACGCAGCCTGTGGCGCCACGAGGGCGTGCACGTGGAGGTCTCGCCCGAGGACGCCGCCACGCTGGCTGCCGGTAAGGTCGACTTCTACAGCTTTAGCTACTACATGAGCGCCACGGCCACGGCCGACCCGGTGCTGCTGGAGCAGGGCAACATCTTTGGTGGCGCCGGCAACGAGTATCTCAAGAAGAGCGATTGGGGTTGGGCGATCGACCCCGAGGGTCTGCGCTACTACCTGGAGGAGGTCTACGACCGCTACCAGGTGCCGCTGATGATCGTCGAGAACGGCCTAGGCGCGGTGGACGAGGTCGAGGCGGACGGTTCGATTCACGACGACTACCGCATCGATTACCTGCGCGAGCATATCAAGCAGATGGAGATTGCCATCGAGGACGGCGTGGACCTGATGGGCTACACCATGTGGGGCTGCATCGATTTGGTGAGCGCCTCGACCGGCGAGATGAAGAAGCGCTACGGCTTCATCTACGTCGACAAGGACAACGACGGCAACGGCACGCTCGCCCGCAGCCGCAAAGACAGCTTCTTCTGGTACAAGAAGGTCATCGAGTCCAACGGCGCCGACCTGGCCTAGCCAAGTCTCAACCAGCGTAAACGTCGCAACCACCACAAAGGGGCCAAGCACCTTTGTGGTGGTTTTTGCTTTGGTGGATGTGTGGGACATGCCTTACAATCTACCAAGTAATTCATGACGGGCGAAAAACGGAGAGAAGGGGCTTGATGCGTCCTTAATGTTTCAAGCGGATAGATTGATTCGATAGACGGTGGCGAATGCCCACCGCCCGTATTCGTATGAAACAAGGAGTCTCCATGCTCGCCCCTCTTTTCTCAAAGCCTCAATCATCGCTGTCCGTGCAGGCCAAGCGCCTGGTGGCGATGCGCTTTCTCATCTACACCGGCTTTCAGACCAGTTACTTTATCGGCGTCATCGGAACGCTTACCTATGCGGATGACGCCTCGGTCGTCGCGACATCGCTGGCCGTCCTGTTTATGAATGTATTTGTGATTTTGGGATCCTTTGCGGGCGGCGCGGCGCTTGACGCCTGGGGTCCGCGCCGCCATTTCTTGCTGAGCATCATCGGCGCTCTCGCAACTGGCACGGCAATCATCGCCTTTGGTAGCGCGACCGGCGTCGTCCTGCTCGGCGCGGTGTTTCTGGGCTTTACGATGGGATTCGCCCAGCCCATTGCCACATCCTATCCGGCCTACCTCACCAACGACCCTGTTGAGCTCAAGGACATCAACTCCGCCATCGCCATGTTTTCAAACGTGAGTATCATTGTTGGCCCCACGCTGGGCGGTTTTGTCGCGGCGGCTGCATCGTCGCGCGCGGTGTTCGTGCTCATGATGCTCTTTACCGTGCTGGCGTTCGTCGCCGGTTGGGGCTTTAGGCCGCAGACCAGCCATGTCGCCGGGCATGCGGATGCCGATTCGGCAGAGGAAGGGGAGCGTGCGGGACAAAGCTCCAACCCCAGCGCATCCTCCCGCGCCACCTTCGCAGCCAGCATCAAGACAGTCTTCACCAACAGCGTTCTCGCCCTGCTGTTTTGCATCATCTTCCTCTCGAACTTTGGCTACGGAGCCTTCGATCCGCTGGAGTCGTTCTTCTACCGCGATGTCCTGCACGTCGGCGTTGAGTGGATGGGTTGGCTCTCGTCTGCCTCGGGCGTGGGCGCGGTGCTGGGTGCTGTGCTCGCGCTCCGCTTGCCGCCGCACCTGGTCAGCCTTAAAACCTTGCTCGTGGCGCTCATGTCCGTGGGCCTGGGAAGCCTGCTCTATGTGGGGACGCCGTACGTGGGCGTGGCCCTCGTCGGCCAGATCGCCCTGGGCATAGCTTGGGGCGTCGTCAACCCGCTCCACAACACCATTGTGCAAACGACGGCTCCGCTCGAGCAACTCGGTCGCGTGAACTCGGTCATGGGCTTTGGCAATATGTTTGCCGACGTGGCCCCGCTGGCGATTGCCCCGTGGCTGGCGGCGACGTTTGGCGTGCAGCAGACGCTCATCGGAGCGGGCGCGGTCGTGACGGCGGTTCCCGCGGCGTTGCTGCTGTTTGGCCGCCGGCACTTGGATCGTGCCGCAAGGCAGTAGAAACCATCACAACATTCGATGAAAATCGCGATTTTGCCGAAAAACGTCGAATGTTGTGATGGTTTGCGCCCCGGGCCAGGCCACCCTGCGGGTCCGGCCACCACAAAGGGGCCAGGCACCTTCGTGGTGGTTTTTGCTTTAACGGGCCGCGCCTGCGCCTTGGTATACCATGTACGCCGTTCACGACCACACCCCACACCGCCGCACAACCCAGAAAGGCCCCCATGGACGCCACCTTCAGCCACATCAAAGCCGTGTTCTGCGATATCGACGGCACGCTGCTCACGAGCCAGCACACGGTGTCCCCGCGCACCGTGGCGGCCATCCGCGCCCTGCGCGAGCGCGGCGTGCTCTTTGGTCTGTGCACCGGGCGCGACGCCCACGCGACCGAGGCCATGTACGAGCTCTGGGGCATCGAAGGCCTGGTGGACGTGCTTGTGGGCTGCGGCGGCGCCGAGGTCATCGACCGCGCGCACGACATCAACGAGCTGAGCTATCCGCTGCCGGGCGAGACCATCGCGCGCATCTGCAAGCACATGGCGGACCTTCCGGTAACGCCCGTCTGCCCCCGAGACGGCGTGTTCTACGTGCCCGAGAGCAACGCGTGCGTCGAGCACCTGTCGCGCGTCGACGGCGTGCCCTACCAGGTGGTCGATTTTGCCGAGTTTTTGCGCGAGCCGCAGCCCAAGGTGATGTTTACCACAGCGCCCGAGGTAATGCCGCGGGTGATTGAGCGGGCGTCGACGTTTGCCGATAACACTGTTAAGGCGGCGTCTCTGCAAACCACGCAGCGGCTCTACGAGTTCATGGATCCGCGCGTGTCCAAGACGCGCGGCCTTGTGCGCGTGGCAGAGCTCAACGACATGGAGCTCCAGAACATCTGCGTGTTTGGCGATGCGGACAACGACACCTGCATGGTGGCTGACGCCGGCGTTGGCGTGGCCATGGCAAACGGCAGCGCCGCCACCCGCGCCGCCGCCGATTTTGTAACCGTCAGCAACGACGAAGACGGCATTGCGATCTTTGTCGAGGAACATCTGCTGTAGCGCCGGGGGAGAACCCCCGCAATGGGGACAGGCGCCTTTGTGGTGGCCTCAGGCGATTTGGGCGAATTGATGCCTAAAATCTGCGCGCAAATTCAAATATGGTCGTCAGAACATTACGCTTCTAACCACCGATGGGTTAAAGATATTCTCATCAGTTTGGTAGGGTGTTTCTCCCGGTAAATGACCTGCCGCTCATGGTCAACTATCGACCGTTCACAGGATGTTTGCTCTTGAGCAAAATGTTGTGCAAATAAATCTAATGCCATTAAAAAATAATAGGCAACTAAATTACCAGCAGAAACAAAAAAAAGATAGCGAATAAACGAGGGCAAATCTGAGTAAATGTCAAGAGAATTGAGTACTCACTACAAAACTATCGGTTTTTGTTGCTCAGATGTTTAAACAATCGTTATAATTGCATTACTAAACGAGCGCAATTACAGATTGCGCAGATACGTTTGATGGTGAAAGAGCAAGATCGCGGTCTCTTGGGGAGGAGACATCGATGAAAGCGAATTCAGACAAATCTAAGCAGAGTAAAAAAGTGACGCGCCGTGTACTGGCAGGCGTTTTGTGCGGAGCCTCCGTTTTGAGCCTGGTACTGTCGCTCGTCATGCCTCCGATCTCGCAGGCCATTGCCAACGATGTCCAGGCGGTTTCTGCCGAGGAAACTGCGATGGGGGGGGGTTCCTCAAGTGAGTCTACTGATGTAGACAACACCAACAACGGGGATACCGAAAACCAGAATAGTGATAATGTCGAGAATGGCGCGAGCGAAGACGCCGTTGCCGCAGACCTGCCGTCCGACGACACGGAGGCCGAGGGTGATGCTCAGCCTGCGGATGATAGTGCTAACGGCGAGGGCGCAATCGCACTTGCTGCAGAAAATGAATCGACTTATGAAATCAGCAGAGGAGATGAACTCAGCGCGAAGCTTCCTGACAAGAAATTTCGCGATGGAAATGGCTCCGCTACTTTTAAGCTTGTTAACGATATTGAATACAGCGGTGAGATTAGGCTTGAACAAACTGACGATAACCCTATCAATATCACCCTTGACCTAAACGGTCATAAGATTAAGTGCTTGAACACCGACAAGCCGTTATTTGATATTGCTAACGGCGCAACACTTACAATTAAGGATTCCGCACAGGCGAATGAGACGCTCATCGAGGGCCAGCAGCTTACTGATCAGGGGCAGTACCTGAATCCCGATAATTATGGCAAGAAAGCCGAGCTAAATTACGTTGATGGCATTCCGTCTAATCTTACCTATTACGTGACCAAATCGACCCCAAGTGGTACAGGGACAACCGAGACGCTTGTCAAACATGACGTTGATATTAAAGGCGCCATCGTGGCGTGCAGCGGCAACGCAAATCTAAGGCTCATCAATCTGTATAACAACAACGGCAAGGGCTCGTTTAACCTTGTGAGCGGCGTGATCACGCAAAAGAAAGGCGGCAGGGTTAGCAGCTTGGTCTATGCCGAGAACGGCTCTACCGTCAACATGAGCGGCGGCTATGTTTGTGGCGCTTCTAGCTCGGGCGCGGGCGCGGGCATTATGGTGTCCAACGAGAAAGGTAGTGCCTCGACCCTTAATGTGACCGGTGGCGTAATTGCCGGCAATAGTGCTCCTAGTGGCGGCGGTGTGTATGCTAAAGGTTCCACGGTCACCATAACTAATGGCGTAATCTCCGGCAACAGCACGCTTGATTCTGCTGGCTTTGGTGGCGGCATCATGGCCGAATATGGCGGCAGCGTTACTGTTTCCGGCGGTTACATTACGAACAATAAATATGCCAATTTCTGTAGCCATGATGGTTATGGCGATCATGGCGGCGCTGGACTTGCCGCTAGAAACGGTACTCATGTCACCATTTCGGGCGGCCAGATCACGGGCAACTATTCTGAGGAAGCAGGCGGCGGCGTTTATGTCACGGATGTCGACCGTAATGAGCAATCCCGTACGGGTATGGCGTGGCTGAAAATCACGGGAGGAATTATTGCCTCTAACGTGAGCTACCGATCTGAAGGTGCTGGCATTCGAGTGGGCCAGATGGTTGACGCGATGATAAATGGGTCGTCAAACGATAGCCCAGTCTACATCACTAATAACTCTTGCATGTCTCGCTTTGACTGGGGCGGAGGCGGTATCTTTGTCCAGGGAAACTCGGATTTGGGCAAGGAGAAGACTGCTGGTAGGCTATTCATATATAACTCGTACATTAGCGCCAATACCGCTGGCGGCTATGGCGGTGGCGTTGCAGTCTGCCCTACGGGCAAGACGTTGGTAACGAACACTGAGGGCACAGCAATCTTTGGCAATTCGTCTGCCAAAGATCAGCAGGACGCAAAAGCTGATTATAATTCTGAAAAGAATAGCGGTAACGAAGGCACCCCTCACCTATCCGCTGGTGGCTACGAAGGCCTTGAACACAAAAAGAACCAGGATGCTGACGCCTACAATGCCAAAGAGTTTCGCGAAAACGGCCACGCGGACTTCTTCCTTGCTGCGGAGGATCATAAGACCCCGATCGCGGCGGTGATTGGCAAAATGCTTGGCGGCGGTGACGCCAAATACAAGGGAAGTAAAGAGCTTACGCAAGCCATTACTATCCCCGCTAACGGTGGCGTGCAGGTATGTAAAAGCATCGGCCTGAGCTCGGGTGTTACAGCTCAAGACAAAGCCGCGATCAATGCGCAAAAAGTTGCGACAACGTTCATTACCGGCAACTATTCCTGGGACCATGGCGGCGGCATCATGTCGAACGGCGACCTGTACATGGGCGTGCCTGAGGACACGTATGTCTATCCGAGCCTCAAGCTCAAGGCGACCAAGGTACTACGTAATTCGCAGACAAATGTGAACGAGGGGCTCGAAGAGAATCAGTTTACCTTTAGGGTCTACCGCAAGGACTCAACCGACCCTTTGGCTAGCGCGACATTCAATCGTAACGTTTGCACCGAGGTTGGAACTGCAAAAAATGATGCAAGCGGCAATATCACGTTTGACCTTGGTGAACAGTTCGCAACGGGTGGCACGGGTAACGAAATCACATACTACTTGGTCGAAGATGCCGGCGATGATCCTGACATCACGTGCGACTCCAGTGTGTATGAGATTGTGGTACGGACCCAGGATAAGCCGACCAAGCTCATGACTGTTCCGAGTAAAAATAATCCGAACGAAGAGAAGGAACTTCTCATCCATAACTACACGATTACAGACGTCAACGGGACCAAGTACGAACTCGATAAGTCTGGGAAGTGGATTAACAAAAAAACGTGGAGTGTCGCGAAGAATGTCGACGGCTATTATCAAATTATCTGTGAGGACGGTTCGGCGACTTTCACTAACGTATGTACCGCGTACGACTCGACTGGCGTTTGGATCCCTAAGGCGACCAAGGTCGTTAAGGGTGGCGAGATGAAGGAGTTCACGCTCGAGTTTGCGGATAACGAGAACTTCGATAAACCCATGACGGCTACGACCGACCCCGACGGCGAGATTACCACCACTGCCAGCGGCGACAAGTCCCAGACCCTGAGCTTCGTCGATGAGATTACGTACACACTTGCCGATCTCGCCAAGGGCACGGATCCCACGGGACGCGGTGCAAGCAATACCTTTACTTATTACGTTCGCGAACAGCTGCCAACCACGCCGTTTACGAACTACACATACGACCAGTCGGTTTATCAGATTACGGTCAATGCGGTTGACGACTCTAACCACAAGATCAACATCTCTGCGACCTACAAGCAGATTCAGGATCGTGATGGCAAGCCGGTGACCAACGACACTGACCACGACCTCACCGACACCTCCATCCCCACCTTCACCAACACCTACTCGACCTCTTTGCCCCTTTCTGGTATGTCGGGCGTCACTCTGACGTACCTTGCCGGCGCGGCGGTGCTTTGCGCTGCTGCGGCCTGGATGCACGTTCGTCGCAAGGCGAGCGCGAAGGGAGGCGAGCGTCGTGAATAAGAAAGTTTGCTCCTTCCCGATCTTGTTTGCGCTGCTTGCCCTCTTGATCGGCACCTGCGCGGTTGTGTTCCCCGCATCCGCGCAGGCCGCGCCGACCTCGACCGGTTCCATCACGGTGAGCGGCACCGTGGCGCGCCGCTACGACGCCTACCAGATCTTTAGCGCCAACGTCGTCGACGGCGACAGCGACGCCAAGATCGCCACCGACCTCGCCTGGGCAAGCGACGCCGCGCGCGATGCCGTGTTGCCTGTGCTGCACAGCGCCGGCATGCCCAATTCCCAGACCACCGCGCAGGAAGCTGCCGAGTGGCTCAACACCGATTCCCACCTTACGAGCGCGCCGAGCGCACAGCTCGCTCGTTCCCTCCAGAGCTCTGGCGCCGAGCCCGTGGCCCTTAACGCGGGCACGGCGGCCGAGCTGCCTAGCGGCTACTGGCTCATCGTCGCCAAAGACGACGCCATCTCCCAGAACGAGGCCGGCACCGCCCCGGTCATGGCCCTGGTCGGCGGCAGCGCCGTCACCGTCAAGCCCAAGGCGGCGACCCCCAAGGTCCAAAAGCATGTGCTGGAGGACAGCACCGCCGCCTGGCAGAAGGCCGCCGACGCCACGGTCGCCGACGACCTGTACTGGCGCCTCTCTGCCACGGTCCCGGCGGGTCTTACCGCCTACGACGCCTACACGGTGCAGTTCGTCGACACCATGGGCGCGGGGCTCGACTCCTCCAAGGTGGCCGCGAGCATGCGCGTATACGTGGCGGCGGGCGCGGACGGCGGCTTTGACGCCGTCCAGACCGGCAAGGACGGGCGCGCCGGCACCGAGCCCGCGAAGGGCTGGACCGATATCACGGCCCAGTGCGCCACCAAGGTAGCGGCCGACGGTAAGACCTTCACCGTGCGCACCGGCGACCTCATCGCCGCGCTCGGCGGGACCGACGCCTTCGCCGCGGGCGCCCGCGTGGTCGCCGTGTACAACGCACCGCTCAACAGCGCATGCAACCACGGCATCGCGAAGGGCAACCCCAACGAGGTCTACCTGCGCTACCCGCGCTCTCCCTTTGCCGACCAGTCCGGCGACGCGGGCTTCACCCGCACGCCGAGCGACGATGCGTGCGCCTACACCTGGGATCTCGCGCTCACCAAGCGCGGCAGCGACGGCGACAAGCCGCTTGCCGGGGCGGTCCTGAGCATCGCCGACGACCGCGGCCGCACGCTGGCGGCCGATGGCACGTGGGATGCGGAGGGCAAGGCCACCGTCACCACGGGCGAGGACGGCCGCGTGACCGTCTCGGGCGTGGACTCGGGCAAGCTGGAGGTCCGCGAGCTCAAGGCGCCCAAGGGCTACACCGCCTTTGAGGGCACGCGCTCCGTGACGGTCAAGGCCGAGGGCCTGGACGTCGACCAGGTGGCCGCCGCCAAGCCCAAGCTCACCATCACGGCCGAGTCGCCCCTGCGCGCCGACAGCGCGGACGGGTCGACGGGCAGCCTGGAGGCGTCGCTCATCAACACGCCCACCGGCACACCCCCTAGCATTACCACCGGAGGCTTTATGCCCTCGACTGGCGATATGGCAATGTACGCCGCGGCCGCCGCAGCGGTCGCCGGAGCCGCGCTCATCGTGGTCGCGCTCCTGGTCAAGCGGGGAGGTGGCAGCCATAAAGAGTAGCTGGCAGCCCCACAGAGAGCGGGGCGAGACGTAGCGAAGAAGATGCTAAGACACAGACAGATGATGATCGATCGAATGAGAACCAACCGGAAAATGGAGGAAAAGAAGATGAGCGTGAGCAAGAACATCGCACGCCTGGCAGTAACCGCCGGCCTCACAGCAGCGCTGAGCTTCGGCGGCGTCATGGCCCCGGTGACCATGGCGTTTGCTGAGGGCACTACGACGTTTCCGGATAACAGCATCACCATCACGCAGTCGAAGGGCAACGCATCCACTCAGTTCAAGGCATATCAGATCTTTAAGGCTGATGTCGTGGACGAGTCCGGCAAGACGGACAAAGTCGTTTCAAATGTTAAGTGGGCATTTGATAGCGTTGAGACTCAGAATGCCATCATCGCGGCTATTAAAGCGGATTCGAAGTATGAGGCTTCTAATCCCAAGCTGCCTGATAAAACTACCGCCCAGGACGTGGCCGATTGGTTGACTAAGAACGTTACCGGCACTACTGCTGAGACTGTTGTTAATAAGGATCACCTTCTCAACAAGATTGCCGCTATTGTTAAAAAGGACGTTGGAGCTACGGGCGATTCGTTCTCGGCAGGCGATAGTTTTACTGTGCCTAACGATGATAATAATTCCCCCAAGACGGGTTACTACCTGTTCCTGACCGATGAGTCTTCCCTTAGCACTTCCGAAGCGGCAAAGAAGAACACGGGTACCTCGCCCATTTTCGCCGTTGTCGGCGGTAGCAGCGTGACCGTTGCCGAGAAGACCAGCATTCCTACCGTCAACAAGGAAGTTCGTGAGGGCGCGACATGGGGAAAGGCGAGTGACTCGTATATTGGCGAGGAGGTTGAATATAAACTGACCGGCTCCGTCGCGAGCAACATCGCTACGTTCAATAAGTATGAGTACGTATTTCAGGACACGTTGAGCAAGGGTCTTGAAGTCGCGAAGAACGACGATGACACGCCGAAGGACCTGCACGTCTACATAGTCAACAATGACGCCCAGATTGAGGTTAAGCAAGGTGACAAGGACGGGTATAAGGTAACTTCGTCAAAGGACGTGACTACAAAGAAGGAAAAGCTCACTATTTCTTTTGACAACCTTAAAGCCGTTAAGAGCACCAGCAGTTCTGAGATTGCTGTTGATGCTCACTCTAGCGTGGTCGTAACCTACAAGGCTAAGCTCAACAGCGAAGTCGAATACAAGGTCGATGGAGCCACCAATGAGGTCAAGCTTGTCTACTCCAATAATCCCATGACTGGGGATAAGGGCACTTCTGAGTCGGACAAGGCTACCGACTATGTTTTCGGTCTAAATGTCACCAAGACCGACCCGGATAACGAGAGTGCGAACCTCGTTGCTGGCTTTAAGGTCAAAATGATCAAGGAGGGGACCTCAAAACAAGTTAATAAATGGCTGAAACAAGATGGCAGCTTCACCGATGACGAGAACCAAGCTCATACATTTGAAACCACGGGGGAGGGTAACAAGGTCTTTATTCCTGGCCTTGTTGCAGGCACATATCTGATTTCTGAGAGCAAGACGCCTGCAGGCTACAACACCATCGCAGACTTCGAAATTACGGTGACGCCTACGTACGATCCGACAACCGGTAAACTGACGAATCTCAAGGTAACTGACACCTCTGATATGGTTACCACTGATCTCGGTAAAAAAGTTGATTCGACCGCGATCCCCGTCACCATCCAGAACAAGAAGGGCTCTGGTCTCCCGCTGACCGGTCTTAACGGCGTGACCTTCACTTGGATCGCTGGTGGCGCGGTGCTGTGCATCGGCGTGGCGCATCTCATCCGCAGCCGTAAGCAGGCCGAGGAGTCCGAGCAGGAGTAACGCTCGCTCACCCATCCCTTTGGCAGGTGGGATGCGATGGCCATGAGACTTGCGGACACTTTTCTCGTCCATCCACGTTCTTGCTTTGCCATTCTCTTTTCGGGGCAGACTCCGCACTGGAGTCTGCCCCCGTTTTTTTTGGACATAGCAGCCAGGCTCCATTGCCCGATGGATCAAGCTCATGAATATCGAACAGATGTTTGCAATTATTGCGTTTACCAGCTGCGGGTGCATACACTCGCAGTAAAATGGCTTTGCGACGCATCCCGTGCGCGGGCGGCCGACGACTCGATCGGAGGTCCCCAAATGCTGAAATTCCTTAACGCGCTCGCCGCCCTCGCGGCGGTGGGCTCGTTCGTCATCGCGTTTCTTGACTCGTATGAGGTTCGGTTTAAGGTCCGTAGGCGCACGCGCGGCGCGGACGGTGGACGGCATTTGCGCCGCAAGCGCAAATAAGAATGCCCGGGGGTCGGATCCCGGGCATTTAACAAAACCAGAAAACTAGGCCGCCCACGCTCTCGTACACTTACGCGGGGTGCGTCGCTTTCTATTGACATTGTATCCCGAATCGCCCCGCCGATTCGGGACATTTTGAAAACGCAAATGCTGGCCAAACTCGCGCTGCGCAATGCTGTCAGGCTGCGTTGTCCGGTGCATGAGTTTGCTAATCGGCTATTATTTGTTTAGACAACCTGAGCTGTAAAGGAGTGACCGGCGATGGTGCAGGGCGCCAAACATATGAAGAGCAATAACGCCGCGGACAACGGCGGCTCAAGCCCTCAGCCCAAACCTCAACCAAAGCCCAAGCGCCGTCGCAAGCGGCTGCCGCGCTGGGCCGACCGTCTCATCACCATCGTCATCATCCTTATTGGCGTGGGCCTTATGACCTGGCCGTGGATCTTGGACCGGCTCGAGGCCTCGGGCGTGTTCAACCAGATCAGCACGGTGTCCAGCACCGTGGACGCGCTGTCTGCCGAGGAGCGCGAGCGCATCCTGCTCCAGGCTCGCTCCTTTAACGAGCAGCTTGCGGGCGAGGCCACCGAGCTTCCGGCCGACCAGATCGAGCCCTACGCTCAGCAGCTCATCTTTGACCGCGACCCCATGATGAGCTGGGTCGAGATCCCCTCCATCGACGTGAGCATGCCCATCTACCACGGTACGAGTGAAGAAGTCCTTATGGCCGGCGTCGGCCACCTGGAAGGCACGAGCCTGCCGGTGGGCGGCACCTCGACGCATTGCGTGCTCACCGCACACTCGGGCATGCGTAACCTGAGCATGTTCGACGACATCCATTCGCTGAAGCCCGGCGACCTGGTGCTGCTGCACACCATGAACAAGACGCTCGCCTACAAGATGGTGGACTCCGAGGTCGTGCTGCCCGAGGAGATGGAGTCGCTGACCATCGATCCGGGCGCCGATAAGGTGACGCTCGTCACCTGCACCCCCTATGGCGTAAACGACCATCGCCTGCTGGTGCACTGCGTACGCACCAAGTACAGCAAGAAGGACGTCGACAAGCAAAAGTCGCTGGCCGGTCGCCACTGGGGCAAGCGTGAGTTTGCTGTGCTTATCGTGGTTGTAGCCATTGTGCTATTGCTGCTGGACATCGTGATCCACGCGGTCCGCAAGCGCCGCAAGGCCAAAGCCTCGGCATAGGACATCGTTCAGAACCACCACAATGGGGACAGGCACCTTTGTGGTGGTCGGGACTTCCAAACCATCACAACATTCGATGAAAATCGCGATTTTGGCGAAAAGTATCGAATGTTGTGATGGTTTTCGCTGTGGGCGAGACGGTTTTCGCTATGGACGGTGCGGTTTCGCTGTAGAACCGCCGGACCACGCCCTGCCAACCCGCCGTCCTCGTTACGTTTTCGCTGCATTTGGGTAAAGCGCCTGCTCCAAGCCGTCGCTGCCCTGTATACTAGAGCGGTTTAACTGTTATGCGGAAGGGAGCGCCTATGGCACTCAGCGAGAAAGACGTGCGCGGCATTGCCGAGTACGCAAAAATCGCACTGACCGATGACGAGCTCACCCAGATGACGTCCTACATGAACGACGCCGTCCAGATGCTCGAGCCCGTCTTGCAATATGACTT
>CAUGKA010000045.1 GCA_959599615.1 uncultured Collinsella sp.
ATGTGCGTCAGACCCTCACAGGCACCGTACAGCGACATGATGATGACCATGGGAACGACCATGCAGGAGCTGACGGCGAGCGTCATGGCAAGTGGCGAGCTCTTGCCCGGCGTGACCAAGTACTTAAAGGCGAAACCCTTGGCGAGCGGGCTGGCGACGAACCAGTCGCAGCACATGGCAAAAATGTAGGCAACGGGGAAGCCGAGCCACGCAGTGGCAACGACCTCGCCGTTGATGGCCCCGTGCTGCAGGGCAACGTTGTAGATGCTCATCCAGAGCACCATGCAAAAGCACATGATAAAGGTGAACAGCAGGCTCTCTCGTTTGTTGATAGGCATAAAGGGCAGATTCCTCTCTGTGTTGTACCGCGGCGCCACGCAACAAAAACGGGCGGGCAAGATGGAGCTGTTGGGACTTCATCTCGCCCGCCCGTGTTACGCGCGTCTGCGACTACTTATGTGGTGGAACTACCCTAACACGAACGGCGCGCGCTTCGTAAGCGTTGAGTTTGTGGAGATGCAGGGCACCAAAACCCCCGACCCCATAAGTTGCGGTGGAATACGGACTGTTTTGACCCTTTAAGCAACAATTCAGTCCCTATTTCACCGCAACTCATTTGGTGCAAAGTAACCTGTCCCCCTTGTACCAATTAGCTGGTGTGGCGCCAGCGAGGGTCGGTGAGCGTACGCGCCACACCCAGTCCAACGGGCAGAAACGCTACGATGAGCACTGCGCGCACAAACCAGCCGAGCATATTGACCGTGTCGAAGGTGCACATGTAATACATCGAGCGATACAGATACAAGCCCGGCACCATAATGACAATCGAAGGCACCGTGAGGGCGATGCGCGGGTAGGTGAGCTTGACTTCAGCCAAGCTTGCGAGCAGCCCCGATACCAGCGCGCCGATAAACGCTGCTGCCTCGGGAGGCATTCCCGTGCTGAGGCCCAGGAAGGGAATCATCGTCGGCGCATCGACAAGGGTCAGACGCAGGGTATTGGACACGGCGCCGATCAACCCAGCTGCCGCGGCCATCTTTACCGGGCTGTTGAACATCACCGAGAAGCCGAATACGCCAACGAAGCTCATCACCACGCGCAGGAGCGTAAGGGCAAGCGGCGAAAGGCCCAGTGGGGCAAAGTCGTCCGGCGCCAGGCCAACACACTCGGCAACCATCCAACCTACGAGGGTCGCCATCACAATAATCGATACGGCATATGAAAGGCGCTCGATACCGCTTCGCATGTCGAGCTTAGCGATGTCGAGGCCTGCCGTAATGAGTGGAAAGCCGGGAATCACAAAGAGCATGGCGCCGATATAGCCTTCTTGGTGCGACATTGCCCCCGGTATGACCTGGCCAAGGCCGAGCAATGCCAGCAGATACGAAACGCAAGCGAGCGCAACGCCGGTCGTCAGCGCGCTGAACTGACCAAGGCCTTGCTTGAGAATATGGGAGCGGGCAAAGTTGCCGACACCCGCGCCCACGAACGCGCAGGCCATCTCGATAGGGCCGCCGCCGAGCAAAAAGACGAAGGCGCCGCAAGCACAGGCTGCCGCAAGGCCCTGTTGCCAGGGAGAGTAATCAGGCTTTGAGCTCTCAACGGTCCTGAGCATCTCGTGATACTCGTGTACCGTGAAGCGACGACCATAGGTCTCGATTTCCTTGAGGAAACTCTCCATCATCCAAATGCGATGGGTATTGACTCCCGTTGTGGGCAGGCTGACAACCTCGTTAAAGCAGTGGCCATCTTCGATGCAAGTGCACTCAAACGACAGAAGACTCAGGTCGACGTGAATCGTGACGCCGAGTACGGCAGCAACACGATTCATGGTATCGCGCACGCGCCAGGCACCTGTTCCGCTTGCCAGCATAAGCATGCCGGTGCGGCAGATGATGGATGACTTATCGGTGAGTGGCGCATCGACGGCAAGCTCATCGCCTGCCGTCACGATCTGGTGCCAGTCAGTTTTCATATGGAGCGCGCCGGCACGAACGCCGTGGTGCATGGGGGCTTTCGAAAGCAGCGAGTCAAGGCGCGAAGGCTGTGGGGGCTCCGCTGATCCGACCTCGTCCTCGTCGGGCTCTTCATCAATAAGGTCGAAAGTATCGAGCGCCGCCGGCTCGCGACGGTCGATCAATTCCTCGTCCTCATCATCAAAGTAGTTGAACTGATCGAGCATGTCCTCTTCGATTGCACGCTCGCTCGCGTCGTCCATCCCGGTGCTCCCTTCCTGTCGACTAACCCCCATCCTAGGCAGCAACGGCTAAAGGAAACATAAAAGAGACGACTGTCATGCGAGCCATGTGCGCAATATCCGTTGGGTAGTCGTTTAAGAACGTCCCCAATGACTACATCGATGTATTGGCAACGTCAGCGAGCGGGCCGCATTTGAGACAAGGTGACGTGAAACGAAAGGGCGCTGACCTTCTGGTCGCGCCCTTGAAGTTGAACGTCAGATTGTCCAAATGCGGCCCGCGCAGCGTCGAGCCGTTACGCGGTTCGTAGAACCGCGTAACTAGTTAGTACATCTTTGCGCCGGCGGGGATGGAGGCGTCGAGCTGGATCAGGTTGAGACGCTCCTCACCATCCTCCTCGTGGATGGCGCTGATGAGCATACCGCAGCTGGGGATGCCCATCATCTTGCGCGGAGGCAGGTTGGTGATGGCGAGCAGAGTCTTGCCGACCAGGTCCTCGGGCTCATAATAACCGTGAATGCCGGAGAGGATGGTACGGTCGGTGCCAGTGCCGTCGTCGAGCGTAAAGTTCAGCAGCTTCTTGGACTTCTTGACGGCCTCGCATGCCTTGACCTTCACGGCGCGGAAATCGCTCTTGGAGAAGGTATCAAAGTCGACGAACTCCTCAAACAGCGGCTCGACGGCAATCTTGGAATAATCGACCGTGGGCTTGAGCGGCTTGACGAAGGGGCTCGCGGCGTTGCCGGCCTCGGCAGCCTTGGCAGCAGCGGCACCGGACTGGAAACCCTTCTCGGGCTTCATGTGCGGGAACAGTAGCACGTCGCGGATGGAAGCCTGGTTGGTGAGCAGCATGACCACGCGGTCGATACCGATGCCGATGCCGCCCGCGGGAGGCATACCGTACTCGAGGGCGCGCACGTAATCCTCGTCGTACTCCATGGCCTCGTCGTCGCCGCCAGCCTTCTCGGCCATCTGAGCGGCAAAGCGCTCGGCCTGGTCGACCGGGTCGTTGAGCTCGGAGAACGCGTTGGCGTACTCGTGGCCGGCGATAACCAGCTCAAAGCGGTGCGTCAGGCGCGGGTCGTCCTCAAAACGCTTGGCGAGCGGGCTGACCTCGATGGGGTAATCGCACACGAAGGTCGGGTTGACGATGGTGTCCTCGCCCAGCTCATCGTAAATCTCGGCGATAATCTTGCCGGCGGTCCACTCGGGCTTAATCTCCAGGCCCTTCTCGCGCGCGGCGGCAGCAAGCTCCTCGACCGGCGTGTCGATGGTGACCTGCTTGCCGAGCACGTCGGAGACGATGTCGGTCATGGGACGGCTGGCCCACTCACCAGAAAGGTCGATGGTCTGGCCCTGGTACTCGATGACCTCGGGGTTGCCGATGGCCTTGTTCGCAGCCTTGATAACGCCCTGGGCGAGCGCCTTCATGCCCTCGAGGTCGGAGAAGGCACGGTAGGCCTCCATCGTGGTGAACTCGGGGTTGTGGGTAAGGTCCATGCCCTCGTTACGGAAGATACGGCCGATCTCGAACACGCGCTCAAAACCGCCGACGATGCAGCGCTTGAGGTGCAGCTCGGTAGCAATGCGCAGGTAGCACTCCTGATCGAGCGCGTTGAAGTGCGTGATGAACGGCTTGGCAGTAGCGCCGCCCTGGATGGTCTGCAGGATGGGGGTCTCGACCTCCATGTAGCCGTCGGACTCCATAAAGCGACGGAAGGTGGAGAGAATCTGCGAACGCTTACGGAAGGTCTCGCGAACGTCGTCGTTGGCGATCAGGTCGACATAGCGCTGGCGATAGCGGGTCTCCTTGTCGGAAAGACCGTGGAACTTCTCGGGCAGCGGACGAACGGCCTTGGAAAGCAGGGTCGCGCTCTTAGGGGCAACGGAAAGCTGGCCGCGCTGGGTGCGCACAACCACGCCGGTCACGCCCAGGATGTCGCCCAGGTCGAGAGCCTTGAGCGTATTCCAGGCAGCCTCGTCCATGTCGTTGATGCGGCAGAACAGCTGAATCTCGGCAGTCGCATCGCGTACGACGATGAACATGATCTTGCCCTGACCGCGCTTGGCGACCACACGGCCGGCGATCTTCACGACGTCCTCGGTGTCCTCGCCATCGGCAAGCTCGGCGTACTTAGCCTCGATATCGGCAACGTAGTCCTCAAGCTCAGAGTGCTCGGGATAGGGGTTCTGGCCCGCCTCGAACAGGGCGGCGCGCTTGGCCAGGCGGGTGGCGCGCTCGTCGTTGAGCGTCGATGCCTGATCTGCGGCGTTCTGGTTCTCTGCCATAAGTTAGCTCCTCAAACTAAAACGCTCCCCAGGATTCGGTCCCAGGGAGCGAAAACAAACCTTTACGCGGGACCGTGGTCTAGCGTGCAATCTTGGCGATGGTGTAGACGCGAGTCTTGCCGGAAGGCGTAACGACCTCGACGGAGTCGCCCTCGCCGTGACCGATGATGGCGTGACCGACCGGAGACTCGTTGGAAATCTTGTGCTCGAGCGAGTTGGTCTCGGTGGTACCGACGAGCGTGACTTCCATGACCTCGCCGTTGGGATCAATCAGCGAAACGGTGGAACCGATGGAGACGGTCAGATCACCTGTGGTGGCAGCAACCTGAGCGTTGGCGAGGATGGCCTGGATCTCGGCAATACGAGCGGCGTTCTGGGCCTGCTTGTCCTTGGCGGCGTCGTACTCGGAGTTCTCCGAAAGGTCGCCGAACGCGCGGGCTTCCTTGATGTCCTCGACGATCTCCTTGGCGTAATCGCCCTCACGCCAAGCGAGCTCCTCGACGAGCTTCTGGCGGCCCTCAGCGGTCAGTACGATCTGGCTTGCGTCCATACGGATATCTCCCCAACTCTGATCAAACAATCAACTGTCAACAAAACGAAAAAGACCGGCTAGCCTGCGGGCAAGCCGGTCAGGTGCTCACCCCAAAGGGATGGGACTACTCTGCGTCCGCGTCGCTGTCCTCTGCCTGCTTCTTCTTGGCAGCAGCGAGCTTGGCCTCGAGCTCAGCGATCTCCTTGTCCTCCTCGGACTGCTCGACCACGACCTCCTCGGCCTGCTTGGTCTCGGCCTTATCGTCGCCCTCCATACCCTCACGGATATTCTTGACGGTAGAGCCGAGGGACTTGCCGAGCTTCGGCAGGTTCTTGGGCCCGAAGATAATCAGGACAACGACGAGAATAATGATGAGCTCAGGAGCCCTCAGTCCAAACATTTAGACCTCCACAATACAGCGAGACAAGCTCGAATGAGTATACCGCGGGTATCGCGGTATCACAACAATAGCTAAAAAAAGGGACCGCAAGAAGCGGTCCCTCCTCATGCTCTGGTCGGGTTGACTGGATTTGAACCAGCGACCCCTGCGTCCCGAACGCAGTGCTCTACCAAACTGAGCCACAACCCGTTAGCTCGACTATAGTAACAAAGATTTTCGCCGCGTGCTAGAGAAAATTTTATTTCTTTGGCGCGTCGATTTGAACCGTGTTGGGAATGAGCTCCGTCGCGCAGGACCACCAGCCGTTTTGCTGGGCAGCGTCGGCAAGCCTTTCGGCCGTGGCGGCGGTGTCGCAAATGGCAAATGAGCAGGCACCCGATCCGCACACATCTACAGCAACGGTGCCGTCCTGTTTACGCAGCCAATCGAGAACCATTTGAATCTGCGGCTCCATCTGTGCGGAAATGGCACCCAGGTTGTTGTGGACGAGCGCGTAGGCCGCCTCTGCGTCTCCCGAGCGAAGGGCAGATGCGATCGCGCCGGGCTTGTCTGCAGGCACCGGAGCCTCGTCAAAACGTCGATAGGCTTCAATTGTCGAAACGCTTGCCTCGCGCGGCTTGACCAACACGCCGGGCGTTGCGGGCAGCGCGGGATACTCAGTTGCCAGCACGTCTCCCCCACCTACGTAGAACGCAGGGCTCGCGTGCAAAAAGAACGGGACGTCAGCACCAATACCCCGCGCAATGTCGTCGAGCGCGGGGTCGGTGCGATCAATTCCCCAGAGCTCCGCCAAGGCGACAATGACCGCGGCCGCATCCGTCGAGGGGCCGCCCAAGCCGGCGCACAATGGAATGCGCTTCTCAATCATCACGCAGATGTTTGCCTCGCGACCATAATGCTCGGCCATAGCAACCGCAGCCCGATACGCCGTATTCTTTTGCATGGGAAAATCTGATGCCGGAACCGTCTGGACGGTCAGCGCCTGCGCCGGCGCGACCGTCACGGAATCGGAAAGACCGACGGCTGCCATCAGGGAATCGACCCTGTGGTAGCCGCGGTCATCGCGCTCGGTATGAACCCCCAGGTAGAGGTTAATCTTTGCCGGCGCGGAAAGAGTCAGGGACCGATCGGTCACCGCTAGTGCTCCTCGAGCTGATTGCCGAGCGGGGTAAAGATATGCTCGCCGCTCTCGGGGTCGAACAGCTCGACCTGACCGGTGAGGACATCGATATACTGGTAGGACTGACGCGACTTGCGCCCGCGACGTTCGTCAACCTCGACGATAAAGACGGCGGGGTGGACGCTCTTGATGGTGCCCATGCGCTCGACGACGCGGGTGCGGCCCATGTTGGCCTTCACCTTAACGCGATCGCCCACCATATCGGTCAGCTTCTCGTGGATGTCGTCGACGTGATTGACTTCCATCTCTTCCATGAACAGGGCCTCCAGAAGGTGCAATTCAAAAAGGGGATAATACCCCTAAGATAGACAAAACTCTAATACTATAGCACCCTGCTGCCGCCATACGCAAGTAGCTAAATAAACCCCGTCCCAAATACGTACCAGACGACAACCTCGCATGACCAGTTGTTACGCGGTTTGGTAAAACCGCGTAACCTAAAGGTTGTCCGTGTCCAAGACGATGGTGAATGGGCCGTCGTTGACCAAGTCGACTTTCATATCGGCGCCAAAGATGCCGTGCGCCACGTGTTCGACATCTTGGCGAACGAGCGTCAGGAAGTACTCGTAGAGCTCGTTGGCGACATCGGGGGCGCCGGCATCCGTAAACGATGGGCGGCGGCCGTAACGGCAATCGGCGAACAGCGTGAACTGCGACACTACGAGAACCTCGCCGTCGACATCGGCAAGTGCCAGGTTGGTCTTGCCGTTCTCGTCCTCGTTAATGCGCAAGCCCCGGAGCTTGCCCCACAGTTTATCGGCCTCGGCGCGCGTGTCGCCGTGGCCCACGCCCAGCAGCACCAGATAGCCGCGCCCAATTTTACCCACGCACTCGCCGTCGACCGTCACGCCGGCGTTGAGTACGCGCTGCACCACCGCACGCACGGCTTACTCCTCGCCCGTCAGTTTGGCGGACAGATGCTCGAGCGCATGGAATCGATGGCTGATGGCGTTCTTCTCGTCCGCCGTCAACTCGGCCATGGTCTTGCCCGGCGTGTCGACCGGCAGGAACAGTGGGTCGTAGCCAAAGCCATGATCGCCGCGGCCCTCGTGTGCGATAGCGCCCTCGCAGGCGCCCTCGCCATAAGTGACCAGGCCGTCCGTGTCGATAAGCGCGACGACGCTCATAAAACGCGCGGTGCGGTCCTCGTCGGCCACGCCCTCCAGATTCACGAGGAGCTTGGCGTTGTTGGCGGCATCGTCGCCGTGCACGCCCGCATAGCGTGCGCTGTACACGCCCGGCTCACCGTCCAGGGCATCAACGACCAGGCCCGAATCGTCGGCGATGGCCATAAGCCCCGTCTCCTCTACCGCGGCCTGCGCCTTGATGATGGCGTTCTCCAAAAACGTCGTGCCGTTTTCCTCGGGGTCCTCAAAATCACCCAGCTGACCGAGCGCCACAAAGCGCACCTCGGGCATGACCTTGCCCAAAATGGCCTCGATCTCGGTGAGCTTATGGGCATTGCCCGTTGCCACGACGATGGTCGCCGCCGGGTCGAGGGTGTCGATATCGATCTTCTCTAGTGCCATGACTGGCTTCCTTGTCTCTATAGCAAGCTGCGTGAGGGGCGTTCGGGCACTTGGCCTCTCCCCTCTCAGGCAATCAGACCTTTCAACGCAGCATTTCCGCAGATAAAACCTACCAAAATAAACCTGTCCCTATTTGGCAGGTTAGGCGATGGCTTGGCGCTGAAGCTCGATGAGCTCGGCGATACCCTTGTCGCCCAGGTCGAGCAGGGCGTTGAGGCGTTTGCGGTCGAAGGGCGCCTGCTCGCCGGTGCCCTGGAGCTCGATCATCTCACCGGTTTCGGTGGCGACGAGGTTCATGTCGACCTCGGCATGGCTGTCCTCGGAATAATCGAGGTCAAGCAGCGTATTGCCGTCGACAACGCCCATGGAGATGGCAGCCACCTGGCCGATAAGCGGGATGCGTTCGATCTTGCCCGCCTCGACCCACATGGCGAGGGCGTCGTGCAGCGCCACCCAGGCGCCGGTGATGCTCGCTGTACGCGTGCCGCCATCGGCCTGAATCACATCGCAGTCGACGGTGACGGTGTACTCGCCGAGCGCCTTCATGTTGACGACGGTACGCAGGCTGCGGCCAATGAGGCGCTCGATCTCCATGGAGCGACCCTTGCGGTTGGCGTGCTCGCGCTTGCAGCGCTTGCCGGTCGACGCCGGCAGCATGGCGTATTCCGCGGTCACCCAGCCGGCCTTAGCTCCCTTTCGCCAGCCCGGCACGCCCTCCTCGATAGTGGCGGCGCACAGTACGCGCGTGTCGCCAAACTCGGCCAAACACGAGCCGTGGGCGTGCTTCATGACGCCACGGGTGAGCTTAACGGGACGCAACTCGTTGGCGGCGCGGCCGTTGGCGCGGTTGACCTGCATGTACTCCATAGAAAGATCCTTTCGGCAAAAGATGTGGCGAAGGCTTTGGCGGCTGCCTTACATCTATTTCAGCTCATCGATATCGATATGTTCGATGCTCTTGAGCGGCTGACCAAAGATAAAGCTGCCCGCCACCGCAAACTCGGCAATGTTATCGGCCGTCGTGGCAAAACGATGCTGCGGCTCGGCGGCGTCGCCCGCCAGCTGCTCGCGGCGCGTGAGGATATCGGTCAGCTCGCGCGTGGTCTCCTCGGCGGAACTTACGACGCGCACCCCAGGCCCCAGCGCATGCCGGATAGGTCCCACCAACAGCGGAAAATGCGTACAGCCGAGCACCACGGTATCGATACCGTGGTCGCGCAGCGGCTCAACCGTGGCACCCACCAGCGCACGCACGGCAGGCGTATCGAAGATGTCCTCGTTCTCGAGCCACTGTTCCTGCAGATGTGCACCCGAGGCGAGCTCGTGTTCGACAACCTCGACAAAGCTCGAGGCAGGACAACCGTATACATCGACGCCGGCATCTAGATCCTGAATGGCGCGCGTGTAGGCGCCCGAGCGAATGGTGAGGTTGGTGGCGAGCACGCCCACGCGACGCGAACGGGTGCTGTTGATTGCCGCACGGGCACCCGGCGCGATCACGCCGATCACGGGAACGTCGAGCACCTGCTGGGCCAGACGCAAGGCCGCAGCTGTCGCCGTGTTGCAGGCGATGACCATAATCTTGACGTCGTGCTTCGACAGCCAACGGCCCGCCTGCAACGCAAACGAGCGCACCTCATCCTCGGTGCGCGTGCCGTAGGGGCAGCGTTTGGTGTCGCCGAAGTAGTAGACGGACTCGTGCGGCAGCACCGTCGCGATGGCGCGCGCAACCGTCAGACCGCCCAAACCAGAATCGAACACGCCAATCGGGCGCGTGTCGCCTGTCGGATTCTCGATATCGGACATTACCTCACCAGTCTCTCTCGAAAAGACATGTCCAAGTGCGGCGACGCCGCGCTACGAACGCGCCGCGACCAGCAGCTCTGCCGTCGCCGCCCAACCGTCGACAATTTTGCCGCGCGTAACGAAAGCGTTCTCGCAAGCAGCCAGGAACTCGGGCGCGCCGGCGCTCGTCAGGCCATTCTCGACCAGGCAGAACGTGCCCACGTGATCGGCCATGTAGAAGTCGGACTCGGAATCGCCGAGCGCGAGCGTCTCCTCGCGCTCAATCGCCAGGTGCTCGCAGAAGCGCGCGATGGCAACGCCCTTGTTGAGGCCGGCGGGATTGATGTTAAACGCGCGACCGTCCTCGACGCGATCGAGCTCGAGCGTCGTCGGCTTGGACAGATGCGTCAGGTGACCGTTACAGGCCCACACCAGGCCGCAGCCGGCCTCGTCCAGGATGGCCTGGACCTCATTGTCGGGCACATCGCCGCGCATGCCGACGGTGACCTCGCGGTACTTGTAGCCGGTCGACATGTCGTTGTGATACTCGATCTTGTGCGGCCAGCGGGCAAGAATCTTCTCGCACACGCCGGTCTGCTCGATCACCTGGTGCGGAGTAAGGCCGCAGGCGGGGTCGTAAGGCATGTCGCCAGTCAGATACTCCCAATCGTTGGCTTTGAGGTCGTACATGACCAGGCCGCCCATCTCACCGATGTAGGAGTTGAGGCCGAGCACGCGCGCATCCTCGTGGATCATGGTACGGTTGCGGCCCGAGGTGGGAACCACCTGAATACCAGCGCGGGCAAGTGCCACGACGGCCTCGACGAGTTTGGTCGAGGGGTTACCGTCGTTGTCGCGCAGCACGCACGAGCCGGGCGCGAGCATCGTGGCATCCAGGTCGGTAAAGACGTACTTGACCTTGGCCAAGCGCTCGCGCATCTCGCCCGAAAGCTCGGCAACGGTCGGCAGGGTGTTGTGGGACATGGTTACTCCGTTTACGTAGAAGGGTTTGGACTTGGACGGCATGTTTTGATTGAGGGAACACGCTTATGGCGACAGCGCACTCAGGGCGCCGCCGCCATCATGGTTCATTAGTCAAACTGGGTAACATCGATCAGGCGATTGGCCAGCGAAAGGTCGCTCTCGATGGGCACGAACTCGTCGCCCACGTGCATGAGCTCCTCGTCACCCTTTGCCAGCAGCAAGACAATGGTGGGGGCATCGGGGTTGACGTACTCCTCGCGCGCCGCCTTGAACGCCGCATGCACAGCGGCTTCGCGATCGAGGATGATCTTGTTCGGCGTATCGTCGGGAACATGTTCGGCAAGCTCGCGACAGACCTTCATCGGGTCCTCGTGAGCCGGGTCCTCGTTGGCAAAGATCATCAGGTCGGAATATGGTGCGGCCTCGCGCGGAAGCTGCTCGCGGCGCTCCTGCGCCTTGCCGCCGGCAGCGCCAAACACCGCAATGACTGGACTAGCGGGAAACGCGCGCTTGACCGACGAGAAAAGCGAACGGAACGAAAGCTGGTTATGCGCATAGTCAACGACGCAGATCACGCGGCCGTCCTTCGACTCCACGACCTCCATACGGCCCGGCACACGCAGTTTGGAGAGGCCCTTCTTGATGGCATCGATACCGATGCCGATCTCGCGCGCAGCGGCGATAGCGACCAGCGCGTTCTCCACGTTAAAGTCTCCCGCGATACCCAGCAGGACCTTCTCCCCCGCCTCGGACTCGTCGGCACACAGGCCATGCAAGTTGAACTCGATGCTAAAGCCGACCATGCGTACGTCGCTCGCCCACAGGCTTGCCTCGGGATGCTCGACGCCAACGGTCACCAAGCGCTCGGCCGTCGACGCTGCCTCCAGCACACGGTCGACCTCTTCGGTGCCCAGATTCACCACGGCGGTCTTTGCTTGGTCAAAGATCCTGAGTTTGCTCTCAAAATAATCCTCAAACGTGGGGTGTTCGATCGGCGAGATGTGGTCGCGGCCGATGTTGAGGAAGCACGCCACGTCAAACGGCAGATTCTCGACGCGTTGGTACTTGAGCGCCTGGCTCGAGACCTCCATGACCATGGACTGGCGACCGGACGTGCGGCAGTTGGCGATATGGCGCCAGACCTCGGGGGCCTCGGGCGTAGTATTGGTGCTCTCGTAACACTCGATGCCATCGTCGGTACTCACCGAGCCGATCATGCCGCAGGACTCGCCCGCCGCCTTGATGATGGACTGGAGCATAAAAGCGGCCGTGGTTTTTCCCTTGGTGCCGGTGATGCCCACGATCTTGACGTCGTGGTCGGGACGGTCGTAGACCTCCGGCGGCAACAGGGCCATGGCCGTGCGAACGCTGTCCACGACCAGCATCGCAGCACCGCTCTCCTGCGCCAGCGGCTCCAGAGACTCGACCAGCGACTCCTCGCACACAAATGCGACGGCGCCCGCATCGAGCGCCATGCTCAAAAACGCGGGCTTAAAGGCAGCACCTTTGCAAAAGAACACGTCACCTGCCGAGACCGCGCGCGAATCAAACGAGCAGCCGGTCACAGCACGCTCGTCAACCTGCTCTGATGCGCGCAGCTCGCCGCACACATCGAGAAGCTTGGCAAGCGTATCGACCGTGGTCACGGTCGCGGAATCCGAATGGTGCATCTTTCACCTTTCTCAGCCATTTGGCAGGGACGGTTTTTATAGTAACTGAAACGCACCCACGCAAAAACGGCTCCCGGAGGAGCCGTTACGCGCAGGCGTTCGTAAGCCGAGGCTAGGCAGCCTGAACAGCGGGCTGGTCCTCGTCGATAAAGAAGCGCTTGTACCACACCAGGAACACGAGCGGCGTATAGATCTTGCGCTGGAAATCGCCCTTGCCCGCAAAGTGCAGATCGAGCAGGTGCATGAGCTCGTCGGTGTCGAAGAACTCGCTCGCCCACGGAGCGGTGAAGTACTCCTTGACGTAGTCGTACCACTTTTGCTCGCGCAGCCAGTAGACGATCGGCACCGGGAAACCTACCTTGGGACGGGTGGCCCACTCGTCGGGCAGTGACTTGTTGGCAGCGTGGCGGAGCACCTGCTTGTTACCGTTCTCGTTGATGCGATAGCGATCGGGAATGTGCTCGGCAAACTCCATGACCTTGCGGTCCAGGAAGGGCACGCGCAG